>JAYTZB010000544.1:0-6083 GCA_043742085.1 Polyangiaceae bacterium | reverse complement strand
AGATGCGGTAGTCGGAGTTGTGGACGAGGTTGCGGTACTTGCCCTTGCCGCTCGGGTTCATCTGGAACGCGTTCAAGAAGAAGTCGAGCGCGAAGCGCGCCTCGTCGAGGTGCCCCATGCGTGCGAGGGCGACGACGGCGTACGTGGCGTCACGCACCCAGCCCGTGTGCCACTCGCCGACGGAAAGGCTCGCCAGCATCATCCCGTGGTTCTTGCGCGCGGGCGGCGCCGCCGAGTCGGCCTCGCGGACCTGACCCATGCGCAGCACCGCTTCGCCCTGACGCCACACCTTCTTCTCGTCGTCGCTGCACAGCACGCCGTCGGGCGGCGGCTTGCGCCACGCTTCGAACTCCGCCTTCGCGTCAGCGAGGATCTTGTCGGGCGTGCGCGCTGCGGCCCACGCGTTGATGGCGACGGCAGCAGCGTCGGCGTCGGCCGGGTTCTCGACGTAGGACGCTGCGAAGCCCATCCAGCCGTCGGCGCTCAGCTTCTTCTCGAAGCCGACCGCCACGTCGTTGCCGGCGCAGTCGGTCTTGTCGGCGAGGTCCTGCGCGCCGTTGCCCTTGGCGAAGACGCCCGCGCAGTCGGTGTGGTCGGCGCCGCCGAGCGGCACGTAGATCATCGCGCCGCCGCCGGGACCGGTCTCGACGACCGCCTTCGGGACACCCACCGCCGCGCGCACGGACTCGCCGTTCGCGTCGGGCTGGAGGCGATCGCCTCCGCCCATGTGGAAGTTGAAGAGCGCGTAGCCGTCACTGGCGCCGGGCGCATGGAGGAGGCCGACCATGACGTTGCGCTCGAGCCCGAACGGCGCGAAGTAGTACGACTCGGCCTTGATGCCGCCGACCGTCGCGGGGACGCGGATGATGTTGCTCTGGTCGACGTACTCCGGGGCCTCGGCGCCCTGATCGCCGGACAGCCAACCTCCGCCCTTCACGCCGAAGAACACGTCGAACGCGAGGTTCCTCCGCGCGACGCCTTCGTGCTCCGGCGGCAGCGCGGGGATCGTCGACGGAGCGACGTAGCGATACGGATGCTCGAGGAACGTCGTGATGCGGTGCTTGTTGACGTCGAACACCTGGAAGCCATGGCCGTTGCCGGTGGTGACGAACTGCAACGTCCGGTTCTCGGCGCGCGCCTCGCGCGGAGCGACGGCGATCCCGGCGGCGATGGCGAACGCGAGGAGAAGGTGCGTACGGAGCTGCATCGAGGTCCTTCCAGAGGAGGCCGGGCGGGAGAGGAGGTCAGTAACTCAAGCCTGAGTCACGGACGCGCCGATGGGCTAGCACGGCAAGGACCGCGCGCCACCTCCTAGCGAGGCGTCCGCTGCCTCGCGAACGGCACCCGTTCCAGGCGACGGATCCGGGGATCCAGCCCATCGGACCGCCGTGCCTCGCGCCGCCGGCAAGGCGAGCGCAAACGTGCGGGAATTCGGGCGGCAAGGAACGTGCATACATGTAGGTCCGTGCAGCGCCATGCCCTCGCTTTCGCCCTCGCGGCCGTCCTCGGTAGCAGCCTGCTCGCTTGCTCGGGCACCGACGCGAGCGATGCCCCCGGCGATAGCGCGGACGCGATCACGAGCGGCGCGTCGCCTTCGGCGCATCCCGGCTGGCTCGCCGGCGACACGAAGCGTCGCGCCGAGGCGCTCACCAGCCTCTTCGAGAACAGCACCACCGAGATCCAGTACGCGTACGTGGAGGACATCCACGACGGTCGCGGCTTCACCGCAGGACGCGCCGGCTTCACCACCGCGACCGGCGACGCGCTCGAGGTGATCGCGCTCTACACCACGCGCGTGCCTGCGAATCCGCTCGCGAGGTATCTGCCGCGCCTGCGCGTGCTCGCGCATGCCGAGAGCGGATCGGTGGTCGGCCTCGACGGCTTTGCGGCGGCGTGGACCGCGGCGGCGCGCGATCCGAAGTTCAGGACTGCTCAGGACGACATCGAGGACCGCCTCTACTTCATCCCGGCGATGACGCGCGCCGATGCGCTTCACCTCGCGACGCCGCTCGCCCGCGCAGCGATCTACGACGCGATCATCCAGCACGGCGAGGGGAGTGATCCCGACGGCCTCCCCGCGCTGCTCGCGAAGACCGCGACCAACGTGCACGGCACGCCCGCCAGCGGCGTGGAGGAGAAGAAGTGGCTCGAGGCCTTCTTCACGGTGCGTCGCGCCGACCTCGCGCACGCAACGGATGCCTCCACGCGCGCGGCGTGGGCCGAGTCGGTGAGCCGCGTCGACGTGCTGCGCGCCATCGCGAAGAGCGGCAACTACGATCTCCACGGGCCGATCGTCGTGCACTCGGGCGACGTCGCCGGCACCGTCGATTGAGCCGAACGCCGCGCTGAGGCCTTGGGGGCCTGCGGTGTATTGTGCACGCGATCGAATGCGGGCACTGCGGGCACCACGCGCACGAGGGGCACTACGGGCAATGCCGAGCACCATGAGGCTCGTCGCCGTCGGGCTGTGCGCGGCGGGCTGTGCGACGCACGCGGTCGTCGGAGCAGTGCCCGTTGCCAAGGCGGCGCCGTCCGCGGTGGTCGCCGCTGCCTCCGATACGGAGCCCACCGATTCGCCCACCGCCGAGACGTGCGCGCCTGTCGACGAAACGAAGCTCGAGCCGCCGCCGTGCAGCGACCCCATCGCCTCGGTCGCGATACCGGAGATCGTCGATCCTTCGGGCTCGCTCGCGCATTTTCACGAGCGCCTGGTCGGGCTCGCGCGCGGCACGGTGAAGGACCGCGTGCGCATCGCGCTCTACGGTGATTCGAACGCGCAGGCCGACATGATGACCGGCCACATGCGTCGCACACTCCAGGGACGCTTCGGCGACGGCGGCCACGGCTTCGTCTTCCTCGGACACCCGCGCGGCTGGTACGGCCATCAAGACGTGCGCCGAGGCGGGACGTGGAGCGCGTTCCGCAACATCCAGGTCTCGACCGACCTCGTGCTCGATCGTCACTATGGCTTCGCGAACCTGGCCACCGAGACCTCGAACGGCGGCGCGCAGGCCTGGGTCGCGACCGCGAAGGCGGGCGCGGTGGGCACGCGCGCCGGCGTCTTCGACGTCTTCTTCTTTCGCCGGCCAGGGGGCGGCACGTTCGACATCCTCGCCGATGGTCAGGTGGTGCGGACGGTGTCGACACGTGCCGAGATCTTCGAGGCCGGCATCGAGGAGGTGGTCCTCGACGACGGGCCGCACGAGCTGCGCTGCGTCTCCCGCGGCCATGGGCCGGTGCGCCTGGTCGGCGTCTCGCTCGAGCGCGACGTCCCCGGCATCGTGATCGACTCGCTCGGCACCGGCGCGATGGCGATCAACCAGATGTCGTGGGTGCAGTCGTCGACGCGAAAACCCATGCTGGCGCGGCGCGACTACGACCTCGTGATCGTCCACCTCGGCACGGCGCAGAGCATGCTCTCGCAGCACAAGCGCTGGGCGAAGAGCGTCATCGACGACCTTCGCGCGGCGCTGCCCCACGCGTCGATCCTGTTCCTCACGCCGCCCGATGCGCTCGTCAACCGCTTCGGTCCGGTCAGCGATCCGCGCATCGTCACCGTGGCGCGTCAGATCCAGGAGCTCGCGACCGAGACTGGCGTCGCCTTCTGGGACTACCGCGCGGCGATGGGCGGCGACGCGTCGATGCTCACGTTCTTGCGGAAGAAGCTGGCGTGGACCGACGCCATTCACCTGAACAACAAAGGCCACCAGATCATGGGCGACCGTCTGATGCGCGCGCTCCTCGAGGACACCGCGCGCTTCCGCGCCGAACATCCAGACGCGGGCTGCAACGCCAGGTGATCGCGCGGTCGGCGCTCAGTGCGTGAGCACGCTCAGCGCGCCGGCGGCTGTCGCGAGCGACGAGGCGGCGGCGCCGACTGCGACGCGTGCGCGGAGCATGGTCGCCTTTTCGGACGCGACGCACTTGTCGGCGAGCTTGATCGAACAGGTGACGAGGGAGTCGGCAGGAAGACAGCTGGCGACGATCTGGTTCGTTGTCCAGGACGTGTTTCGGCACTGATTCAGCTTCGTCTCGTAGGCGCTCGAGGCCGCTGCGAACGTCGCATAGGCTGGACCGAGCGCGGTGTAGGCCTTGTCGGCCTCGGCCTTCTCGACCGCGGGCATCGTGAAGGTGAGCCAGTTCTGGAGCGCCGCGTCCTCGAGCTTCATCGGCGCGGGCTTGGTGCCGACCACGGTGCCCGCCAGCTTCGCGGTGGTCGCGGGGTTCATCGTCGCGAAGCCCATCTTCGGGTTCTCGGTCGGCGTCGCCGGCGGCGTCGACGTGACGGATGGCGGCGTCGACACAGTGGCGGTGTAGCCGGGGCCGCTCGTGCTCCTCGGCGTCGTCGAGCACGTACGACGCTCGCGGACACGTTCTCCGAGGATAATGCGGCCCCGGGTGACCAGTCGGTTACCGATGTCGAAACGAGCGAGCTCTGGCGCGACTACTTCGCGGTGAAGATCGCCGCTTCGCCGGCGCCGAGCGTGATGGCGAGGTCGCTGCCGTTCGTGACGGCGGTGCCGGTGCCGAGGGCGGACGTCCAGCCCGCGATGCCGCTGCCCGCGAGACCGAGCGACCCGCCGGACACGATGCGATTGCTCTGCGCGCCGCCGCGGTTGATGGCGACGATCGCGATCTCCTTCGCGCCGCTCGCCTTGTACGCGTAGACCCAGAAGTCCGCGTCGCTGCCGAGGAGCGTGACGCGATCGCCGCGGCGGAGCGCGCGCGAGCCGGCGCGAGCGGCGCCGAGCTTCCGAGCCCAGTCGCGCAGATCGATCTGCTGCGCGATGAGCGGCACGAGCGAAGCGCCGGGCTTCGTCATCTGGAGAGAGGCGAGATCGCTCTCCTCGAACTTCATGTTGCGGCGCATGTCGGGATCGTTGCCGCCGGGGAAGGCGACCTCGTCACCCGAGTAGAGGTAGGGGACGCCGGGCATCGAGTAGAGGACGGTGAGCGCGCGCTTCAGCTTCGTGTAGACGGCGGGATCGGTGTAGTTGGCGGGCGGGAGCTGACCGTCGCGGCAGCCGCTCGACCACGAGCAACCGAGCTTCGGATCGCCGGCGGCGATGCTGGCGATGCGCGGGTTGTCGTGCCCGTTGAGGAAGCGGACGTGATGGTTGCCCGGCCGGTAGCTGGTCTCTGCCTTGTGGAGCTGCGCCTCGACCTGATCGAGGCCCATGCCGCCGCTCGTGAGGCCGTCGGCCATGTTGTGCAGGGTGGGGAAGTCGAACTGCCCGTCGAGCGCCGTCGGCCCCGTGTACGCGTCGATCCACTGGAAGCCGCTCGCGAAGTGCTCGCCGAAGAAAGTGCCGTTGTCGCCCTCGCCGACGGCGGTCTCGCCGACCATGAAAATGCGACCGCCGCCTTGCTCGAAGCGGCGCGCGAGCTCGGCGCGCATGTTGAACACGCTGTTCGCCTCGACGTGCTTCACCGCGTCGACGCGGAAGCCGTCGAGGTCGTACTCGGAGATCCAGTTGACCGCGTCGGAGATGAACTGCTTCTCGGCGCCGTACGTGTTCCAGTTGATGTCCGGCAGGTACATCTGGAAGTTGCAGTCGAAGGGACGCTGGCTCCAGCCGCAGCCGTTCGCGTCGTCGCCGCACTTGCAGTCCTTGCGGAACCAGTCGGCGTGCGTCTTCACGTACTCGTGGTCGTCGTGGACCTGGTTGTTGATGAGGTCGAGGAGCACGCGGAGCCCCCTTTTGTGGGCTTCCGTCACAAATGCGCGCAGCGCAGGATCGCCGCCGAACCGCGGCTCGATGGAGCGCGCCTTGACCGGCCAGTAGCCGTGGTACGCGCTGTAGATCTGGTTGCCGTCGCCGAGCTCGGATTTGCCGGTCTGCTCGTTGGCCGGCGAGATCCACACGGTGCGCACGCCGAGCTTCTCGAAGTAGCTCGACTGCATGACCTTCAGCGCGCCCTGGAGGTCGCCGCCGTGCCAGTCGGCGTCGTAGTGGACCTGGCCGCCGACGGGCTTGTCGTTCGTCGTGTCGCCGTTGGCGAAGCGATCGACCATGAACATGTAGAGGAGGCCGTCGCGGTAATCGAACGCCTCGTCCTCGACCCAGAAGGGGAGGTCGATG
>JAYTZB010000543.1:0-2364 GCA_043742085.1 Polyangiaceae bacterium | reverse complement strand
GCATGCTTTTCGTCGATGTCACCGAGGAAGCGATCGACGCGCTCACGATCGACGCTCGCGTTCTCCAGCTTGCCGACCATGGTGACGCGACCCGGCGGGATGCGCACGATGCGCCCGTCGTCGAGGGTCACGTCGAAGCCCGCGGTCATCGCATCACGAAGCAACGCGCCGCCGCCGAACGCCGCCTTCGTGTGGAGCTCCAGCGCGTATGCAACGGCGTCGCCGCCTGTCCAGGGCAGCGCGACGCGCGCGGTGCCGCTGACCACACCCGCGCCGTTGCTCCGTCCGCTGGCCCTGGGCGGCTTCCTCAGCGCGCCGTGTGGCTTCGGTTTGTCCATGCGCGCGCGGATGAACCGCACGAGCGCCATCACGAGCCAGCCCACGAGCGCCGCGACGATCGCGAAGGCGGCGGCGGCAACGACAAACACGAGGACCGCGACGATCCCCTCCCCGGCGTCGGCGAGATTCCCGCAGCCCTCGACACCCTGGAGCGCATCGCACGCGTTGCAGCCCTGGAAAAATCCGCCGAAGACACCGCCGCCGGCGCCGACCTTCGCGGCCTGACGCAGCTTGCGCGCGCGCGAGTCGGGGCCCCACACCTCGTCGTCGAGCCGCGCGCGATCGGCGGGCTTGTCGAGCGCGGCGGCGACGTGACCGCGCAGCCCGCCGCACGTCTCCCCCGCGGCGAGGAGCGTGCGACACCCGAGGCACACACGATGGCGCACGGGCACCGGCGATGACAGGGATTCCACGGCTCCGATGCTACACCGAGCTCGACCGTTGCGAAGTCATGGCCCCGCGCCACGTCCCGCGCCACGTCCCGCGCCACGGCGTTTCCCGGGAAGGCGCGGCCTCCTTCATCCGTACAACACTCCGCCATGCCGACCATCGCGGGAGATGCCGCACGCATCCCGTTGACCGATGAAGCGGTGCTCGCGCTCGTGCGCGAGCACTTCGACGGCATCGATGCGATGTACCTCTGCCCGACGGTGCCCGGAAAGAAGGAGCTCGCGGCACGCAGCACCCATGCGCGTCACCTGCCGAGCGACGAGCGCGTGCTCGCGCTCTTCGACGACACCGTCTTCGGTCTCGGCGACGACGGGTTCCTCGTCACGGCGCGGCGCCTCTGCTGGAAGAACGCCGGCGGCCGCGCGCAGATGATCGAGTGGAGCCACGTCGATCCCGACCGGATGTACAGAGACCGCCAGCAGCTCGTGCTCGGCACCGGCGCCATCCAGGTGAGCGGCGACGAGTCGGTCCTCGACGCGTGCGAAGAGGTGTTCCACGTGCTCGCGTTCTCGGCGCGAGAGACGGAGGGCGCGGGCGGCGTCCCGGTCGAGGGCAGCGGCGTGGTGCTCGCGGGAGCAAGCAACGCGAACGAGACGAACGAGACGAACGAGACGAACGAGCGCGAATCGGCGCGTCCCACGTTTCGTCCGTCGCGGCCTGCCATCTCTCACGCCACGCGCCCGCCGCCGCACGCCGTCACGTACGACTCGTACGTCGTGCACGCGAGCTCGCAGCGGAGCCCCAAGTTCTCCTGCTGGCAGTGCCAGACGCCGCTCCACTGGAGCACGCCGCAGTGCGCGCACTGCAGCGCATGGCCGATGCCGCAAGGCTGGCTGCGCACGGCCTGAGCGGCGAGGGCGCGTCGCTCAGCCCGAGGAAGAGCGCGACGTATGCGCCGGCGGCGAGCCGGGCGCGCTCGTATCCGTCTCGGTGGGCGCGAAGAGCGCTGCCGAGCCCTGGTCCCGCTCGGCGGTCGGCACCGAGGCCGAGCGCTGCGCCATGCCCGACGGCGATGGACACGCCGCGGCGAGCGCCGCCGCCATCTCGGTGGCACTCTGGAAGCGCGCCGAGCGCTCACTTGCGCAAGCGCGCTCGAACCACGCATCGAAGCCATGCGGAACGGCGGGATTGATCTGCGAAGGCACGGGCGGAGTCGAAAGGATGCGCTCGTAGACCGTGTCGAGATCATCGCCGTCGAACGGTGTCGTGCCGGTCATCGCGACGAAGGCGGTCACGGCGAGGGCCCAGAGATCGAGGAACGCATCGGGATGCACATTCGCACTGATGTACTCGGGGCTCATGTACTGCGGCGTTCCCGCGATCTCGCCGGGATTGTCGCGCCGTGTGCTCTCCGGGTCCGCGAGACCGAAGTCGATGAGCTTCACGGTGAAGGTCCGTTCGCGATCGGCGTCCTCGACCAGGAGGATGTTGTCGGGCTTGATGTCGCGATGAACCACGCCCCGCGCGTGCGCCTCGGTCAACGCGCGCGCGACTTGCTCCACGAGCAAGACGACGTCGCTCGGTGAGAGCGGTCCCTTCTCGTCGACGCGCTGGGAGAGCGAGTCGCCGCCGAGA
>JAYTZB010000542.1:0-1886 GCA_043742085.1 Polyangiaceae bacterium | reverse complement strand
TCGTGCTGGTGCAGAGCGACGCGAGCGACGCCACGGCGGCGATCGCCGAGTGCGAGGCGATCTGCAAGCGGCACGAGGCGAAGAGCGTCCTCTGCACGGCCGACCTCGAAGAAGGCCGGCTCCTCCTGACGGCACGCCGCATGGCGCTCCCGGCGCTGGAGAGGAAGGGTACGACGCTGCTCGACGACGTGGCGGTGCCGAAGCCCGCCATCCCCGCCATGATCGCGCGTATCACACAGATCGGCGCGGCCCGAGGGCTCGTCATCGGCACGTTCGGCCACGCGGGCGACGGCAATCTGCACCCCACGATCGTGTTCGATGCGCGCGACGAAGCGTCCAGCAAGAACGCCTACGCCGCGTTCGACGAGATCGTCCGCGCCGCCATCGACCTCGGCGGGTCGATCACCGGCGAGCACGGCGTCGGCTCGCTGAAGCGCGACTACCTCACCGCGATGGTCGGCGAAGCAGAGCGCGCGCTCATGGGAAGGATCAAGGCGACCTTCGATCCCCGCGGCATATTGAATCCGGGCAAGGCCATCTGACCGGGCGTCCACGCGCCGCTCCTTGCTAGGGCGACGGGCGGGGAGAGGTCCCCAGCGCTGCTGGTCCGCCCATGTACGGCCGTGATTGCACGATGAAGACGTCCTCGCCGCGTAATACCCACTCGATATCCAGCGGGCGGTCCTGGGGAAAGATCCCGCGGAGCTTCTGCGCAGCGTCGGCGAGCCTTGCGACTCGCGCATTGGTGAGAATGGGATCTCCCTTCTTGGGGTTGGCAATCTCGTGGACGCCGCCGTCCGGCTGGAAGACGAGCATGGTGTCCTCGTCCGAGCGCGACACGATGCGCAGGCCCCTGTTGAACACGTTGTAGAGCAGGATCTCGGGCAGCTTCTTGCCGTCGACGACGCGCATCCCGAGCCCGCTCTTCGCGTTGATGGTGAACGTGTTCTTGTCGGTGGGATCGGTGGGATGCGCGGTGACGAGCACGCCTGCCGCGGTCGCAGCGATGCCGATCTGCACGAGCACCGCGCCGAACACTTGCTTGTGATCGATGCGATAGAGCTCGCGCTCCTCGTAGGCAGCGAGGTTCCACACGCTCGCCCAGACCTTCTTCACCGCGTCCGCGACCGCCGCGGCGCCGCGTACGTTCGGCACCGTGTCGTAGAGTCCCGCGCCGGAGAAGCCGGGGAGGTCCTCGGCGTTGGTGGAGCTGCGGACGAAGACGCCGACCTCGGCGCCCGCATCGGCCTCCGCCGTGAGCTTGTGCAGCGCCTCGCCGAGCGTCGCGACGAAAGCGGGCGCGAGCGGCGCGTCCTGGATCTCGCGACGGAGCTTCTCGAGCGCGGTCTTCCGCTCGGCGAGGCTCGCGCGAAACCTGGGCTCGTCGAGCATCGTCTCCACGTGCGCGTCGATGCCCGCGGCCTTCAGGTGCGCGGCGTAGAACGAGATCGGGATCCCGAAGCCAGCGGGGACGGCGACTCCCGGGAGCTTCGCCGACACGATCTCGCCGAGGTTCGACGTCTTGCTGCCGTACGCGCTTGCGTCGGTGGCGCGCAGAGTGTCGAGCGTGGCGAGCGTCGTCGCGGCGAGGTTCGCCTTCGGCACCAGCACCGTGGTGCGCGCTCGATGTGCCTTCTTCGAGGCCTCGATCTCCTGAGGCGTCGCCGCTTGCAGCGTGGCGCTGGTCGCGCCAGCGTCGAAGCGCACCATCTTTCCGTCGAGGGCCGCGTAGGTCTTCGCCGCGTCGCGCAGGCCGACGTTCGGGATGTCCCACGCCGCGGCGCGGATGTTCACGTGCGAGAGCGGTGTCGAGAAGCTCTGCGAGATGATCCCGGCGACCGGGGTGATGTCGGTCAGCGGCTCGGGGAGGATCACGATCTCGTCGG
>JAYTZB010000541.1:0-1915 GCA_043742085.1 Polyangiaceae bacterium | reverse complement strand
CCATCCAAGCAAGAGCAACGCCAGCGCCGCACCCGCCCGCCCTGCTGAGCTGCTTGCCACGCGACGTCGGATGAGCGACGACGAGCACGTGGCCAGAGTGCTCCACCACCTCGTCGAGCCTCCCCGCGCGTGCTCGTACCTCGACGAACGCGAGGCCCAGCTCGAGATCCGCGTCATGGAGGACGTCAGCGTTCACGAGCTCGAAGCCCTCCTGTCGCGCGGCTGGCGTCGCTTCGGTCCCGTCTACTTCCGGCCCGCATGTGCGGGCTGCGGTGAGTGCGTCACGCTTCGCATCGACGTCGCCCGCTTCGCGCCGAGCAAGAGCCAGCGCCGCGCCGCGAAGAACGCCGCGCGACTCCGGCGCGTGGTGAGCATTCCCACCGTCGACGACGAGCGCATCGAGCTCTATCACCGCTGGCACGCGCAACGCGAGGCGACGCGCGGCTGGGATCCGAGCGAGCTCGATCCCGAGCGCTACGCGACCGACTTCGCATTCCCGCACCCTGCCGTGCGCGAGGTGGCGTTTCGCGATCCCGACGACGGCGATCGGCTCGTCGGTCTCGGGATCTTCGACGAGACACCGGCGTCGCTGAGCGCCGTCTACTTCTTCTGGGAGCCGGAGCGCGCGCCGCCATCCCTCGGCGTCGCGAACGTCGTCACGCTCGTCGCGGAGGCCCGCGCGAAGGAGCTGCCGTACGTGTACCTCGGTTATCGCGTCCTCGGCTGCGCCTCGCTCGTCTACAAATCGAAGTACGCGCCGCACGAGCTCCTCGTCGGCCGTCCGGCGTTCCGCGAGACCCCCGAGTGGCAGCCTCATCGCGGCACCGAGGAGCGCTGAGCCGCGACCGCTCTCAGTCGCGAATCAGCGGCTCCCGATGCTTCACGAACTGCGCGATCATCGCCCGGGCATCCTCGGGCGCGGAGGCCAGACGCGCGCCGAAGCCGGACGGGCTGTCCTCGCCGAGCTCGTCCTGCGTCCATGCAACGGTGCCCGCCACCTCGAAGCGATTGCCGCCAGGAAGCTCGATGGTGAGGATCACCGCTGCGCCGATGGGCGGGAGCTTCGCATACGTCGCGACGAAGACGCCACCGTGCATGACCACGTCGTCGCCATCCATGCCGCGATAAAAGTTGCTCGGGCTCGATGCGCCCAGCGCGACGTCGAAGCGCGGCACCGACCCGCCACCGATGGTGGACAGACGTTGTTCGAGACGCTGCACCACCGCGATGAGCTCGTCGATCCGCGCCGACGGCGCGGCGCCGAAGCCCGGCGTATCGGGACCGCTCGGTCCTGACGAAACCCCGGCGCCAACGGCCCCGTTCTTCACGAGGTCGGCGAGGTTGGCGATCACGCGCTCGATGGTCTTGGCGTGCTCGCGCACCACGTTGACCACCGACACCGCCGCCGCTGACGTTCCGTCGTCGACGCGCAGCTCCACCTTCGACGGCTTGCCGAGCGTGCGCATCGCCTCGTCGAGCTTCGCCAGATACGGCGCCAGCGATTCGTCGCCGCCGCTCTTCGTCTTCAGCGCCGCCGCTGCCGATGCCCGCGCTGCTGCCGCGGCGCTCGCCGCGTTGGCCTCGGCGGCCGCGCCAATCGCGGCGTGGATCCGCTGGAGCGCCTCGTCGACGCCGCCGAGCGCGCCGGTCACTCGCGCTACCGGGTCATCGCCCTTGCCGCCCGCGCGACGCGTCCGCACGAAGGACTCCTTGATCTCCTTCCAGCGCGCGGCCTGCTCCGGGCTCATGCGACCGCGCAGCTCGGCGAGCTTGAGGAGGTTCTGCTCGGCGCCGGTGGTGAGGGTCTGCGACTCGCTCGCGTAGTGATCGTCGACGAGCTGCTGCAGCTCCTCGTCGTTCATCGCCGAGACGATCTTCTCCGCGAGCTTGTTCATGTTCCGGTAGCTGCCCTGCA
>JAYTZB010000540.1:0-5679 GCA_043742085.1 Polyangiaceae bacterium | reverse complement strand
AAATACCGCCCCGGAGCGCGTTTCGGGGGTGGACGCGGCAACGTCCACCGGACCCCTTTGCGACCAGATGGGGACCCGCAGCTCGTGATTCCCCCGGCGCGCCCCGTGTGCGAGAAAGGAGACGTGAGAAGGTCATGACGCAAGGAGCCACGCGCGCACGCGTCCTCCACTGGTTCGTCCGCGGCGGCGTCGCCCGCACGCCGGACGGCCACGAGATCGCCATCGACGTCGATCCCCTCGTCATCGGCCGCGACGAGGGCGCCCAGATCCGCCTCTCCGATCCCGAGGTGAGCGCGCTCCACTGCGAGCTCCGCGCGGTGAACGAGGGGGTCCTCGTGAAGGACCTCGGCAGCACCAACGGCACGTTCGTCGGCTCGGTTCGTATCCGGGAGGGCGTCGTCACCACGGCCACCGAGGTGCTCGTCGGCTCGACGCGCATCACCATCGAGCCCACCACCGGCAAGCAGCGCGTCGACGTGGGTTATTCGGATCGCTTCGGCGATCTCGTCGGCTCGTCGCCCAAGATGCGCCGCGTGTTCGGCGTGCTCGAGAAGGTCGCGAACACCGCGCTGTCGATCCTCATCCTGGGAGAGACCGGGACCGGCAAGGAGGTGGTCGCAAAGAGCGTGCATGATGCAAGCGATCGCAAGGGCGGTCCCTTCGTCGTGCTCGACTGCGGCTCGATTCCGGCCAGCCTCGCCGAGAGCATCCTCTTCGGGCACGAGAAGGGGGTCTTCACCGGCGCCACCGAGCGGAAGAAGGGCGCGCTCGCCGAGGCGCACGGCGGAACCCTCTTCCTCGACGAGCTCGGCGAGCTGCCGCTCGAGCTGCAGCCCAAGCTCCTCCGCGTCCTCGCCGAGCGTCAGGTGAAGCGCGTGGGCAGCAACACCACGGAGCCCATCGACGTGCGGGTGCTCGCTGCGACGCGCCGCGATCTCGGCGTCGAGATGAACGCCGGACGCTTCCGGAGCGATCTCTTCTTCCGCATCGCCCAGGTGCGCGTCGAGCTCCCGGCGCTGCGCGAGCGGCTCGACGATCTCCCGCTGCTCGTCGCCGAGATCTGCAAGCGCGCCGGCAAGCCCGAGGCTGCGTCGATCGTCGATGACTGGATCGAACGACGTCTCGGCTCGTACGACTGGCCCGGTAATGTGCGCGAGCTCGTCAACGTCGCGCAGGTGGCCGCCACGCTGGCCGACACGCCGGAAGCGATCGACGACGTGCTCACGCTCGCGCGCGACTCGGTCGCCGACGAGCCGCAGCGGCCCCAGACGGCGTTCGCCGAGGCGAAGCGTGGATCGATCGCTTCGTTCGAGCGTGAATACTTCACGCAGCTCTCGCGCGCCTCGAAGGGTAACGTCAGCGAGATGGCACGGCAGAGCGGGATGGAGCGGCACCACGTCCGCGCCTATCTCCGCAAGTACGGTATCGAGAAGGGGTGACGTGATCTCGCGGTTTGCCGTCACCCTGTTCGTGAGCGCCACGCTGCTCTTCGCGTGCCAGCCGATGGTCGCGCGGATGATCGTGCCGCTGCTCGGCGGCGCGCCGGCGGTGTGGATCCTGTGCTCGCTCTGCTTCCAGGCGCTGGTACTGGGCGGATATTTCTACGCGCACGTGGTCGGGTCGCGGCTGCCGGTCCGCACGCAGGTGATGCTGCAGCTCGCGCTCGTCGCGTCGGCGTTCTTCGTGCTGCCCATCGTGGTCGACGAGCAGCTCGTCGAGACGCTCACCACGAAGAGCCGTTCGCTCGGGCTCCTCGTCGTGCTGTTGCGGTCCGTGGGTCTGCCGTTCTTCGTCCTGTCGACCACCTCACCCTTGCTCCAGCGCTGGTACGCGGAGCTCGGCGAGACCGATCCGTATCACCTGTATGCTGCAAGCAATGCCGGCAGCATGGTGGCGCTGCTCGGTTACCCGTTCGCCATCGAGCCGTTCCTCGCCCTCAAGGAGCAGAGCCGCCTCCTGCACGTCGCGTTCGCGGGCTACGCGATCCTGGTGGTGGTCTGTGCGGTCAGCGCCCTCCGCAAGAAGCATCCGCCGCGCGTGGACGGGACGCCAACGCCGGCCGGCGTGACCATGTCCGAGGACATCGCGCTCGAGCCGGGGCCGGCGTCGAGGGCGCTCGTCGGGGATGTGGAGCCGGGGTCCAAGGGCTCGCCCGTGTCGGAGCGCGCCGCGCGCGGCCCGCAGCCGGTATGGCGCGAGCGCCTCGTGTGGCTGGCGCTCGCGTTCGCGCCGTCGAGCTTGCTCCTCGGCGCCACCGAGTTCGTGACCACCGATCTCGCGAGCGTGCCGCTCCTGTGGGTGGTACCGCTCGCGCTCTATCTCGCGTCGTTCATCGTGGCGTTCGCGAAGAAGCAGGTGGTGTCACCGTCGTTGGCCTCACGCGCGCTCGCGCTCCTCGCTGCGGTGGTGGCGATCAGCAAGCTCGCCGAGATGCTCGGTCCCGCGTGGCTGATCGTCGCGCTGCACCTCCTGCTGCTGTTCGTCGCGAGCGTGGTGTGCCATCGCGCGCTCGCGCTGCGCCGGCCGCACCACACGCGACTCACCGAGTTCTACCTCCTCCTCTCGGTGGGCGGCGTGCTGGGCGGCGCGTTCAACGGTCTCGTCGCGCCGGTGATCTTCAACGATCTCCTCGAGTATCCGATCGCCATCGCGCTCGTGTGCCTCGCGCGCATCGCCATCGAGCGCGCGCCCGACGAGAAATCGGCAGCGCGTCGCAAGGACATCGCGTACGGCCTCGGGCTCGCCGCGGTGACGTTCGTGCTGGTGAAGATCGGCGAGCACACCAACGCCAGCCCGACGCACTCGGTGATCTGGATGTACACGCTGCCGGTCCTGGTCGCGTTCTTCTGGTCGAAGCGGCCCATCCGCTACGCCGTCGCGCTCGGCGGCATCATGCTGGTGGGCACCGTCCACGGCGGTCTGACCGGCAACACCGTCCACAAGGAGCGCGACTTCTTCGGCGTGCTCAAGGTGCGGCGCGATCCCACCGAGCGCTTCCTCATCCTGTTGTCGGGGAGCACCATCCACGGCGCGCAGAGCCTCGACGCGAAGGCGGCGCACATGCCGCTGACGTACTACTACCCCACGGGGCCGGCGGGCGACGTGCTGGGTCCGCTGCCGGTTCCGGGGGCGACGCCTGCGACGCCGCCAGCGCCTGCGACGCCGCCCGTCGCGGAGCTCGTCGAGAGACCCGCGCAGCGCATCGGCGTCATTGGCCTCGGCGTCGGATCGCTCGCTTCGTATGCGCGTCCTGCGGACGCGTGGACGTTCTTCGAGCTGAATCCGCGCGTCATCGACATCGCGAAGAAGTACTTCACGTACCTGTCGAACGTGCCGAGCAGCACCAGCGTGGTCATCGAGGAGGGCGACGCGAGGCTTCGCCTTCGCGAGGGACCGGCAGCACGCTTCGATCTCCTCGTGCTCGACGCGTTCAGCTCCGACGCCATCCCGCTCCACCTCGTGACACGCGAGGCGCTCGCGATCTATCGCCGCGCGCTGGCGCCGGGAGGTGTCCTGCTCGCGCACATCTCGAACCGTCACGTGCGGCTCGAGCCGATCTTCGCGGCGCTCGCCGCCGACGCCGGCATGCTGGCGGTCGGACGCATCGATCGCGAGGTCACGCCCGAGGAGAAGGAGGCGGAGAAGACACCTTCGCACTGGGTGGTCCTGAGCACGTCGGCTCCGGCGCTGGACGCAGTCCTCGCGAGGAACAAGGAGTGGCACAGGCTTGCCACGCCGCCGAAGCAGAAGGTGTGGACGGACGACTTCGCGGACGTGCTGAGCGCGATGCGCTTCTGAGCGCGCGCGCTAGACTTCGGGGATGTCGCTCTCCCTGAGGGTCTGGCTCGACCGGACGTCGGTGCGACCCGAGCTGGACGCGCGTGTGCATCTGGTGGTCGAGCTCGAGGCCACCGGCGAGCCCCTGGAAGGTCAGCGGCCCCCTGCGACGACCGTGCTGGCCATCGACGTGTCGGGATCCATGCAAGGTGCACCTATCGATCAGGTGATCCGCTCGGTGGATCGCCTCCTCGACGGGCTGCGCAGCGAGGACCGCGTCGGCGTGGTGGCATTCTCGAGCGGAGCTACGCGCGTCGTCGAGCCGGTGGCGGTGGACGCAGCGGGCAAGAAGCTGGTGCGCTCGCGCGTGGCGCGGCTCTTCGCGGAGGGCCACACGAACGTGGAGGCTGGTCTCGATCTCGCGGTCGAGGTGCTCGGGCCGGTCGCGGAAGGACGTCGTCGCGGCGTGATCATGCTGTCGGACGGCGAGCCGAACCAGGGAGCGACGACGGCTGAGGCGCTGCGCGCGGTGGTGCAGAAGCATCGACCGGGCACGTCGTTCTCGGCCCTCGGCTACGGCGTGAAGCACGACGAGGACATCCTCGCGGCGATCGGCGACGCGGGCGGAGGCGGCTACGAGTTCGTGCCTGATCCAGCGACGTGTGCGCGTGCCTTCGCGCGGGCGCTCGGCGCGCAGGCGGATGTCGTTGCCGACGGCATCGAGCTCGCGATCGCGCCTGGCGGGGGCGTCGAGGTGCTGCGCATGCTCGGCGGCGAAGCGATGCGCGTCGGCGGTGATGGCTTGACCATCGTGTTGCCGGACATGGTGCCGGGCACGAGGCGTCTCGTGGTCGCGGAGCTCGCGCTCCGTGCGCCGGGAGCGCAGCGCTTCTTGCTCGAGGTAGCGAAGCTGAAGCTGTCGTGGCGGCGTCCAGGCGTCGCGGAGGTCTCGAGGTCGGTGCACGAGGTGAGCGTCGACGTGATGCCGCGTGAGCCCGGCGTGGTGGGCGAGGCTGCGTCGCGCGTGATGCTGGTGCGCGCGGATCGTGTGCGTGAGGAGGCGCGAGCGCTCGCTGATCGCGGGAACTTCGGCGGCGCGGCGGCGCTGCTGCGCGGTGTGCTGGCGGAGACAGCGGGGGTGCCGGGCTTCGTGATGGGGGAGGGGACGCCGCTCGGCGAGGCGTACGAGCTTCTGGTCGACGAGGCGATGGCGATGGAGCGAAAGCCCGACGAGGAGGCCTACGCGATGTTCCGGAAGAGCGCGATGGGCTCGAAGCTCGCGATGCATGCGCCACCGGCGGCGAGCTCGCGTGGCGTCGCCAGCTCGAGGCTTATCGAGCATGCGGCGGGCAAATTCCCGGAAGCGTACGTGGTGGTGAAGAACGGCGCGGAAGCGGGCAAGCGCCATCGCCTCCGCGAGGAGTGCGTGATCGGCCGCACCGCGAGCGCGGACGTCGCGATCGTCAGCGACATGGTCTCGCGCCGCCACGCGGAGATCTACGCTCTGGAGGGCGAATTCTGGGCGTGCGACCTCGGCTCGACCAACGTGACGAAGGTGAACGGCGCCCCGCTGGGCAGCGCCCCGCGCAAGCTCCAACCGGGAGACGTCGTGCTCGTGGGCGACGTCGAGCTGCTCTACGAAGAGAAGAAGACGTAGCCGCGAGGCGAGCCGCCCTCGCGCCTGCCGCCGGTATTATTGTCGCTCGAATTCAAGATGCGTGCGCATCCGCGACAGATGGAGATGGAGGCGATCGTCGGCGCGCCCGGTGGCACGCACGTGGGGCGGAAGGCGTGCGGGCGCAGGTCGCCCGAAGAAGGCCGCGCAGGAGCGGACGTTCGTTCCGCATCATCCGCGGCCGGTGCACAAGAAACGGCACCCCGCGCACGTCACGCTGCGCGCGC
>JAYTZB010000539.1:0-7105 GCA_043742085.1 Polyangiaceae bacterium | reverse complement strand
GCGTATCCCAGGTCACGCCACAGCCGGTACACGCCGATCGACGACGCTCGCCACGACGGATGCGCGACGTCGCCGATGGCGGCCAGCAGCGTCGGATAGACCATCGCCGTGCCGACACCGAGCAGCGCCGCACCCGCGGCGAAGCCCGCGAACGCGCGCGCGAGGATGACGACCGCGATCCCGATCGCTTGCACCCACATGCCCGCGGCGATGAGCCACTTCCGCCCGATGCGGTCGGACCACGCGCCCGTGACGAGCTGCGCGATGCCCCAGGTCGCCGGATAGATCGCGGCGAGCGTACCGATCTGGCCGAGGTCCATGCGCGCGGCCGTGAAGACGATGGGGAAGAGCCCCCAGGCCATCCCGTCGTTCAGGTTGTTGACGAGGCCGGCCTGGCTGACGCTCGAGAGGTCCTTGTCGAGGAACGTGGTGCGCCAGAAGACCGCCCACTGCGTCGGCATGCTCGCGTTCGGCGGGCCGCCAAGGAGATTCGATTCGGCGACGACGTGATGCTTGGTCTCGCGCAAGACGAGCGCCGACAAGAGGAGACCGAGCGCCACGAACGCCACGCCTGGGTAGAACGGCGCAGGACGCAGGCCGTAGTGCGCAGCGATGAAGCCGGTGGCGAGCGCGCTCCCGGCGACCGCGAAGTAGCCGGCGAACTCGTTGAGCCCCATCGCGAGCCCGCGCCTCGAAGGGCCGGCGAGGTCGATCTTCATGATCACCGTCGTGGACCACGTGAGCCCTTGGCTGATGCCGAGGAGCGCGTTGGCAAAGAGGATCCACGACCAGCTCGGAGCCCACATGAGGAGGAACGGCACCGGCGCCGCGACGAGCCAACCGGCGACGAGCACGTGCTTGCGCCCGAAGCGGTCGGAGAGGCGACCGGCGAGGTAGTTCGTGAGCGCCTTCGTCACGCCGAAGACGACGATGAACGAGAGCACCGCGGTCCTCGCCATCAGGTGGAGCTCCTGCTCGGCGATGGAGGGAAGGATGCTGCGCTCCATGCCGACCATCGCGCCCACGAAGGCGTTGACGACCACGAGGAGCGAGAACTGCGCGAGGTTCTCTCGGAGCCCCAACCGAACCGGGCGGCTCTGCCGAATCACGTCGCCGGCCGACCTGCGTCGCCGTGAGACTGCGGACGAGCCGAGGCGCGCGCGACGACGTTCTCGATGACCATGCCGATCGTCATGCCAGCGACGAAGACAAGGGCATTCGGCGAGCCCGCGCCCGCGGCGACGAGGCCGGGACCGGGACAGAAGCCTCCGAGGCCCCACCCGACACCGAAGAGCGCGGCGCCGAGGACGAGGCGGGTGTCGATGTCCTTGCGCGTCGGCAGGTGGAACTGCGCGTCGAAGAGCGGTGACGAGCGACGCGAGATGATGCGGTACGCGACGAAGTGGACGGCGATCGCGCCTACCATCACGAACGCGAGACTGGCATCCCACGCGCCGGCGATATCGAGGAAGCCAGCGACCTTCGACGGCTTCGTCATTCCCGAGATCGCGAGCCCGACGGCGAAGAGAGCACCCGTGCCGAACGCGGCGGCGCTGCGCATGCGCGTCATGGTCCACCTCCGAGCAGGTGTCGCACCACGAAGACGGTCGCGAAGCCGGTCGCCATGAATACGCCCGTCGCGACGAGCGAGCGGGCGGAGAGGCGGCTGATCCCGCACACGCCGTGACCGCTCGTGCAGCCGTTGCCGAGCTGAGTGCCGAAGCCGACGATCAGCCCCGCGATGAGCGCGACGGGCAGCGCAGCGCTCCAGCGCGTGGCGAACGCGTCGGGGAACGTGAGCCTCACGAGCCCGCCGGCGCCGACGAGCCCGGCGATGAACCAGAAGCGAAACGCGCGATCGCTCGTCCCCCCGCGGAGGAGCCCGCCGTAGAGGCCGCTGATCCCGGCGACCTTGCCGTGGGTGAGGAGGAGGATCGACGCGGCGAGCCCGATGAGCGCGCCGCCGAACAACGCAGGGATGGGGGTGAAGTCGTGCATCTTCGGATCCGATCGTGGCGGTTTTCGGGTCAGCCGGCTAGCTCGTCCTCGACGGCGGTCTCTCGAGCGCAGGGCGAAGCGATACCGGGAGCTGCTTGAAGGACATCCAGAGCGCCATTCCGAGGACGAACCAGGCGAAGCCGCTGCGGAGCGCCTGCGGCTTGACGCGTCCCGCGAGCGCCGTCCCGCCGAAGCTTCCGAGCACCGCCGCGCCGGTGATGGCCAGGGCCAGTGTCCACGGGATCGTCGCGTGGCTGAGGGCTCCCGCGAAGCCCGCGAGCGAGTTCATGGCGATGATCAGCAGCGACGTCCCGACCGCGGTGCGCATCGGGAGACCGCACAACAGAACGAGGGCGGGGACGACGACGAAGCCGCCGCCTGCGCCGATCACGCCAGTCAGCAGGCCGATCCCGATGCCGAGCGCCGAGACGCGCACGAGCGCGGCGCCGCGGAGCGGTTGCGGTGCCGTCGTCTCGGGCGCGTCCACCCGGCGGCGCATCATCGCCAGCGCGGTGACGAACATCATCGCGGTGAATGAAAGGAGTAGAGCCTTCGCAGGCAGGAGGTACGCGAGCCTTCCGCCGGCATAGGCGCCGGCCATCGACGCCACGCCGAAGAGCATGCCCGTGCGAAACTGCACGCGACCCGCGCGCGCGTGGCTGAGCATCGCAACGGCGCTGGTCACGCCTACGACCAACAGCGACGTCGCGATCCCGTCGCGCGGCTCGAGCCCCACCACGTAGACCAGGATCGGAACGGTCAGGATCGAGCCGCCGCCTCCCAGCAGGCCGAGCGACACCCCGATCAGCACCGCGAGCACGAGCGCGAGCGTGATCATGGCCGCTCGACGGGCAGCCCGGCATCGACGCAGGCGAGCATGCCGCCGTCGAGGTTCATCAGGTTGTCGAACCCGAGCGCGACGAGGACCGAAGCAGCCTTCGCGGAGCGCGCCCCGGATCGACACGTGAGCACGAGCCGCTCTTTCTTGTCCCAGGCGCGCGCTGCGGCAAGGAGCGTGGCGAGCGGAACCAGCTCCGCGCCTGGCAGGTGACCGAGCTCGCCCACGAACTCGTCCGCCTCTCGAACGTCGATGATGCGCGGTCGCGGCACGAGCGTCGTGAGCTGCGACGGAGTGATGTTTCGGAAGCCTCCGGCGGGTGAAGCGTTCATCGATCGTCTCCCTTCTTCTGGTTTCATCCCTGCATCGGCGGCGGCGCGAGCCCGCAGGCGCGGTTCGCGGGAACGGCCTCCCGCAGCCGCGCCGGCTCGGGCAGATGGAGCCCATCCATCACGGCGATGAACTCCTCGCGCGTGCGCCCGGCGACGCGCGTGTTGAAGCGCTTCTCTTCGCCGATCGTCGAGACGGTCCGCCCTTGATAGTCGTGTGCCGGGTAGACCAGCGTCTCGTCGGGGAGCGCGAAGAGGACCTTCGTCAGCGTGTCGTAGAGCTGGCCCGCATCGCCGTTCTGGAAGTCGGTCCGTCCGGCGGCGCGGATGAGCAGCGCGTCGCCGGTCATGACCCGGTCGCCGAGGAGATAGCTCACGCTCTCGGACGTGTGGCCCGGCGTGCCGAGCACGTGAAGCTCGATCGCGCCGACGCGAACGATGTCGCCGTGGCCGACCGCGAGATCGGTACACGGCGCGCCCCCTGGTCCGCCGACCGTGAGCGCGCCCGAGCGTTCGCGGAGGCGTCCGGCGGCCGTGATGTGGTCCGCGTGAACGTGCGTGTCGAGGACCCGCACGAGCGTGAGGCCGAGCTCGCGTACCATCTCGAGGTCGCGCTCGAGCTGCTCGAGCACCGGATCGATGAGCGCGGCCTCCTTGGTCGACTCGTCTGCGACGAGGTACGTGTACGTGGAGGTTTCCTTGTCGAAGAGCTGTCGGAAGAGCATGGTGACCTCGAACGGCATCCTTGCGACGACCGTGCCGTCGACGGCGATGGGCGAGCCGCCCAGAAAGCGCGCTTCCCGCCCAACTAACGTTTCACTCGGTGAAACATGTGAAACATTGGTGTTTCACAGGAAGAATTCGAGCTGCACGCGTGCGCGCCAACCTGCGCGCGAGGCGCGCGTCTCGAGACGACTCCCGTCGGTCTGGAGCTTGAACCTGTGTCCGAGGAAGTAATAGCTGACACCCAGGGTCTCCTCACCGATGGGGTCGCTCTTGTTCACCGTGCCGGCGACGCGCGCTAGCCGTGAGACGAGCTGCAGGTGGCTCGGCACGACGAAGAACCCCAGCTGAGCGAAGCCGCCGCTGTCCCACGCGTGCGGCGCCCCGTCGATCGCCTGGCGCCTGACGTGGAGCTCGTTCGTGAGCGAGAGCCCGCGGTAGCGCAACGTAGCCTCGGCCACGCCCTGGGCGACGTGATGGAGCGTCGAGGTGCTCGGCGCGGAGGAGGGGCCGACGGCGATGCGCTCCGGGTTGTAGGCCCCCGCGAGGGCGAGCGAGACCTTCGGCACCGCGCTGTTCTCGAGGTCGGCTTCGCGAAAGGCGATCGGGCCTTGCGGGTTGTAGGCGAGGCGTAGCGTGCCGAGGTATCCCGTGTCGTCGTTGGGGGCGTTCTGGCGTGCGCCGTTCCACAAACCGATCGTGGCTTCGTAACGGCGTTCCGGGTCCGAGAGGGACGCGACGGCGCCGATGTCGCGCTGCAGGTTGAAGCGGGCGTCGACGATCGAGCGGTCGACCAGCTCCTGGTAGGCCTCGAGCGTGATGTGCTGGCGATTGAACGTGACCTCGGTTTGACCGACGAGCAGCGAGAGCCATGGCGTCGCGCGCCAGTGCAGGTAGACGTCCTCGGCGACGACCCTCCCTTCGCCCGCGTTGATCTGGAAATGGTAGGTGAGTGACGGATCGAGCACGTGACCGTGCAGGATGAATTTTGCGGCGTGAAGGTTGAAGCCGGTCGTGTCCACCCGCGAGCCCTGACCGGAGGTCACGTGCGTCAGCTGGACCATCGCGTAGGGATTGAGCTCCCAGCGACCGTCCTCGGTGCCCACGAACGTCCCACGCTCCGGGTCGTAGCCGGCCACCACGCCCGAGAGCGGTGCCGCCAGGACTGGCGACGAAGCCCCCACGAGCGTGTACAGAACGAGGTGGGAGACGAGCCTTCGGACCATCGAGATGCCGGAGAGCAAGCGCCGCGCCCGCACGTCTCTCTCCAGCGAGCTCCATCGACGTCGACGATCGGGCGGTCGGGGAAGCCGTGTTGCACCAGCGTTTCTGATAGAAACGTGATGTGAAACACGACGATCTCGTCCTGAGCGCTGCGTTCGAGGGGCTGGGCGGCGCCGCGCTGGTCCTCGACGAAGGCCTCCGCGTGCGGCTCGCGACCCCCGAGGCGTCGAAGCTCCTCCGCAGAAAGGTGCAGCACGGAGCTCTGGCGACGGACGTGCTCTGCGCGGGGCGAACGATCGCCCGCTCGCCGATGCGCTCGCTGCGGGGCACGCGGTGCGGACCGTCATTCCGATGCCTGGGGGACCGGCGGGCCGCGAGCTCGACGTGCGCGCGATCCCCTATCCGCTGCGTAGCCCGCGCGCGTTCGTGCTCCTCCTCGAGCTGGCGGGCGAGGCTGCGGCCGGCGGCCCCGTGCTCTTCCACGGCATGTGGACGCAGGACGCTCGGATGAAGGAGGTCTTCCGCGTCATCGAGCGGGTGGCCGTCGATGACGACACGGTCCTCGTGCGCGGCGAGACCGGGGCGGGCAAGGAGCTCGTCGCCAGTGCCATCCACGCGCTCTCCGCGCGCCGCAAGGGCCCCCTCCGCGCCATCAACTGCGCGGCCCTGCCGGCGAACCTCCTCGAGAGCGAGCTCTTCGGCCACGTGCGGGGATCGTTCACGGGCGCGCACCGCGACACGCCCGGGCACATCCAGCTCGCGCACAGAGGCACCCTCTTTCTGGACGAGGTGGCCGAGCTGCCGCTCGAGGTGCAAGCCAAGCTCCTGCGCGTGCTCGAGACGCACTCCGTCATCCCGATCGGCGGTCGCGAGCCCGTGCCGGTGGACGTGCGCGTCGTCTCGGCGACGCACCGCGCGCTCCGCAAGGAGGTGGACGCTGGCAGGTTTCGAGCCGACCTCCTCTACCGCCTCCGCGTCATCCCCATCTTCCTGCCGCCGCTTCGCGACCGCCCCGGCGACCTGGCGCTCCTATGTGACAAGCTCGTGCTCGACATGAACCCGGGCCGGCGTCGCAAGATCGAGCGAGTCTCGCCGGCGGCCCTCGAGGTCCTCGCGCGTCACGCCTGGCCGGGAAACGTGCGAGAGCTGCGCAACGTCCTCGCCTACGCGTATGCCACCGGCGACGGACCCGTCCTCGTGCCCTCCGATCTTCCCCCGGAGCTGCTCGCGCCCGAGTCGGCGCCAGCGCCTGCGCCAGCCGCCGTGAGCGACGCCGCCCTCGACGAGGCGCCTGCGCGACGCCCTTCGTCAGGCGAACGACAATCGGGGGCAGGCGGCGGCGGCGCTCGGGATCAGTCGGGTCACGCTGTGGCGGCGCATGCGCGAGCTAGGTCTGCTGCGCGCGAGGTGAGAGTCGGCCGTCCTCCATCTCGTACGTGGCGTCGAACACATCGAGCGAACGATGGTCGTGAGTCACGATGACGACCGCGGTGCCTTGCTCGTGCGCCACACGGCGGAGTAGCTCCATGACGGCGCGGCCCCGCTCCTTGTCGAGCGCCGCCGTCGGCTCGTCGGCCAGGATCAGCGAAGGGGCGTTCGCCAGGGCACGAGCAATGGCGACCCGCTGCTGCTCTCCGCCGCTCAGCATGTTCGGGTACGCGTCGCCGCGGTGCGCAATTCCGAGGTAGTCGAGGAGCTCGTCGGCGCGCGCGCGCGGCGGGTACTTCTCACCGATCTCGCACGCGATCTCGACGTTGCTCCGCGCGCTCAAGAAGGGGATGAGATTCGCCTTCTGAAAGACGAAGCCGATGTGCGAGCGCCTCAGCCCTCCCACGTCGGCGACGAGGCGGCCGTCGGCGAAGACCCGGGCTCCATTCAGCCATAGGTCACCGTGGTCGGCGCGGGTGACGAGCCCCAGCACCTTGATGAGGGTGGACTTTCCGGAGCCGCTCGGCCCGAGGAGCGCGACCACCTCGCCGCTGCGGAGCACGAG
>JAYTZB010000538.1:0-6645 GCA_043742085.1 Polyangiaceae bacterium | reverse complement strand
CCGAATCCCGCGGGCATGACCGCGGCGCCGTTCACGTCGTCGCAGCCCGTGCCGGGCGTCGGGCCCTCGAAGTGGAAGTGGGTCGTCGGCGCAGCCGCGATCGGCCTCGCGCTCGCGGGCATCGGCACCGGGGTCACCGTCGCCGTGCGACGACAGCGCGAAGCGGCCGCGACCAACAGCGTGGGCATCGTCACGCAGCCGCCGGCGGCCACGGACAAATCCGGCCCGCCGCCCACGGCGTCGGCCGCCGATCCCGTCGCGGCCGCAGGCTCGGGCGCCGCGGGCGGCGCCGCCGACGCGACACCTCCGCCGAACACCACCGCCCCGATCACGGAGACGCCGCTCGCGGTCGCCAGCAAGACCCCAGCGCACACGAAGGCCGGCGGGAAGGCGCCGGCCGGAGCCGCAGGCAAGACGCCTGGCGGTGTCGCCGCGCCGCCCGCGGGAAATCCGCTCCCGCCGCCCGGCGGTGTCGTGACCCCGCCGCTCCCGCCGCCGGTCACCGCGCCGCCTCCTCCGCCGCCGCCGGTCGTGAAGAAGCCCGCCAAGAACGACCCCGGCTACTGACGTTTCGTAAGCCGGATCTCGCGCCGGCGGGTTCTGGGTTACGCTGGCCTCGCTTTTCCCGTCCCGGAGCGAGCCATGAAGACACGCCTTTCCACTTTTCCTTTCGCTTCTTCTCTCTCGTCGTTCCTCCAGCCGCTTCTCGCGTTCGCCATCGTCGTCGCGCTCCTCTTCGTCACGACGCGCGCACACGCGCAGATGTCGGAGACCGAGAAAAAAGCCGCCGCGCGCGCCGCCTACCAGGAAGGCGTCAAGCTCCAGGACGACGGCAAGTACGCCGACGCGCTCGCGCGCTTCGAGTCCGCGGAGAAGCTGTTCGACGCGCCGACCCACCTCCTGCACATCGCGGAGTGCCAGGCGCTCACGGGTCGTCTCGTCGAGTCGTCGGAGACGTACGAGACGCTCGCGCGAAAGACGCTCCCCGCGGGCTCGCCCGACGCGTTCACGCAGGCGCAGCAGCAAGGGCAGGCCGAGCTGCCGGCGCTTCGCGCGCGCATCCCTTCGCTCCGCGTCACCGTGAAGCCCGGGCCGCAGCAGGTGCAGAACCTCCAGGTGAACGTCAACGGCGTGACCATGCCGAACGAGCTCCTCGGTATCGCGCGTCCGCTCAATCCCGGCACGTATCGCTTCAGCGCCCAGGCCGTGGGCTGGTCCACGTCGGCGCCCATCGATGTGCCGCTCGGTGAGAAGGAGCAGAAGAGCGTCGAGCTCACCTTGGTTCAGGTTCAGGGGCAGGTGCAGGGTGGCGGGGCGGTCGTCGTCGCTCCGCCGCCGCCGCCGTACGGCGGTGGTAACGCACCGAACCCCGATCGCCCGAAGCCGCGCGCGTCCGGCGGTCCCACGTCGGCGGGCATGCTCCTCGGTCTCCACGGCGGCGCCACGGTCCCCACCGGCGAGATCAGCAACAACAACAAGCTCGAAAACTTCGCGACGGCGGGCGGCGGCGGCGGCCTCGACATCTACGTTCGTCTGGCGAAGATGCTGCTGATCGGCGCGACCTTCGACTACGCGTCGCTCGGCGCTCCGAAGAACGTCAACGGCGTCGCCGGCAGCTTCGACGCGTCGGCTCACACGTCGTACGTCGGCGTGAACCTCGGCATCGTCCCCAACGTGGACAAGGTCTCGTTCATCGGTGACATCGGCGTCGGCTCGCGGTCGGCGACGTTGAAGCTCACGCAGGCGGGGGTCTCCCAGGAGGCCTCGGTGAACGGCCTCGAGTTCGCGCTGAGCGCGGGCATCGCGATTCCGGCCGGCCCCATCCGCATCGTCCCGAAGATCGGCCTCGGCGTCGGCGCCTTCAGCAGCGTGAAGTCGAACGGCGTCAGCCAGGACATCCCCGACACGTCGACGCATACCTTCGTGTTCCTCGGTCTCGCCGCGCTCTACAGCCTCGACTTCGGAGCCAAGCCCGAGCCCGAGTGAGCGACGCGTGAGCTGTCCGGCCGCACCGCGAAGGTGGGTGACCGGGGACAAGTAGGTACAACGAATTACAAGTCGATGACAAAGGCGTCCCGGTCGGATGCCAAGCTCATCGACATGCAAGTTGCCTTGTGTTTCGCGTACTTCGCCGTGCTCCTGCTGCTGGCGATGTACGGAATTCACCGGTCGCACCTCGTGATCACGTGTCTCCGCTACGCGAAGAAGCTCCGCGCTCTCCGCGAAGGCGCGCCGCGGTTGCCGCTCGATCGCGACCCCGCCACGCTGCCGCACGTCACGATCCAGCTGCCCCTCTACAACGAGGCCACGGTCGTCGCGCGGCTCCTCGAGCAGACGTCGCGCATGGCGTATCCGCGCGAGAAGCTCGAGATCCAGGTGCTCGACGACTCGACCGACGAGAGCCGCCAGATGGCGCGCGCGAAGGTCATGCAGCTTCGCGACAACCCGCCCGCGCTGACCGAAGGCGCACGCGCCGAGTGGGATGGCGAGCTCGACATCGTCTGCATCCATCGCGTCGACCGCACCGGCTACAAGGCCGGCGCGCTCGACGAGGGCCTCCGCGTCGCGAAGGGCGAGCTGGTCGCCATCTTCGACGCCGACTTCTCGCCGCCCGAGACGTTCCTCCGCGACCTCGTCCCGCACTTCGTCGGTGAGGAGAACGCGAAGGTCGGCATGGTACAGGCGCGCTGGGGCCACATGAACCGTGACTCGTCGTGGCTCACGCGCGTCCAGGCCCTCATGCTGGACGGCCACCACCTCGTCGAGAACCGCGCGCGTCACGCCGCCGGCTGGCTCTTCAACTTCTCCGGCACCGGCGGCATGTGGCGGAAAGAAGCGATCTCGTCGAGCGGCGGCTGGCAGCACGACACGCTCACCGAGGACCTCGACCTCTCCTACCGCGCGCAGATGGCCGGCTGGGGCGCCGTCTATCGCGAGAACGTCGTGTCGCCCGCCGAGCTCCCCGAGGACGTCAGCGCATTCCGCGCGCAGCAGTTCCGCTGGGCGAAGGGCACCGTACAGACCGCGCGCAAGCTGATGAAGCGCGTGATGACGTCGCCGGACCTCACCATCAGCCAGCGCGTCGAAGCGTTCTTCCACATGACGCCGCACTTCGCGTACCCGCTCATGGTGCTCCTCAGCGTGCTGCTCCTGCCGGCGCTGATCCTCATGCCCGCGACGAGCACCGGCACCATGCTCATCGTCGACCTGCCGCTCTGCATCGGCACCACCGGCTCCCTCCTCGCCTTCTACGCGATGGCGGAGGCCGCCCAGGGCCGCAACCGGCTGCACGCGCTGAAGACGCTGCCGGCGCTGCTCGCGCTCGGCGCGGGCCTCGCGCCCCACCTCTCGAAGGCCGTCTTCGAAGGCCTTCGTTCGATGTCGGGCGAGTTCGTTCGCACGCCGAAGCATGGCGAGCTCGCGTCGAGCCGCAACCGCTACCGTGCCCGCGCGGACATCCCCACGGTCGAGCTGGCGCTCTGCATGCTCTCGTTCGTGAGCGTCATCGCGTCGCTCCAGACCGGACACTGGTTCGCGACGCCGTTCGCGATGCTCTTCATGATTGGTTACGGCTACGTCGCGACCCTCGTCGGCACGGAGCAGCTGGCGCGGCGCAGGGCCGCGCGTCTTGCGATGGCCGACGAGTCCGGCTCGATCCTGATCGGCGCAACGGCGCGAGACCTGGAGAGCATCCCGCCGGAAGCGCCGGCCGCGGCGTCAGAAGAGCTCGCTGCCTGAGAATCCGCACGCGTCTCTCGGAAGTCCGCGGAATGGCGGCTTATTTCACGATGCGGCAGAGGCACTTTCCTCTGGCCGACGTTCTATAAGCCGTTTACTATCCGGTACCTGCGGGCGTTGGCGGGGGCCACGAGGAGTTTCGGGCTTCTTCTTGCGCGGGAAACGCGGGCAACCTTTCGGGGGTGAGAGACGATCATGACGAAGGCCGAGATCGTCCAGGCGCTTTACACGAGGGTCGGAGGCTTCTCGAAGAAGGAGTCGGCGGACATCGTCGATCTCGTCTTCGAGATGATGAAAGAGACCCTCGGGCGCGGGGAAAAGATCAAGATCAGCGGGTTCGGCAACTTCGTGTTGCGCGACAAGCGTCAGCGTCCAGGTCGGAATCCCCAGACGGGCGATCCGATCAAGATCAGCGAGCGCCGCGTGCTCACGTTCAAGGCGAGCCAGATCTTGAAGCAGGCACTGAACGCCAAGGAGAAAGGCGAGGCCCCGAAGAACGGCGGCGGCGCGACCCACGTCAACGGCAACGGCGCCGGCAACGGTACCGAGACGCGAACCTCGCTCGGCACGAGCGGCGGCTCGGGGTTCTCCGTGTCGAGCGGCGGCGTG
Organism: Polyangiaceae bacterium; assembly: GCA_043742085.1. Classification (GTDB taxonomy): domain Bacteria; phylum Myxococcota_A; class Polyangia; order Polyangiales; family Polyangiaceae; genus Labilithrix. Next base: position 2,298 of record JAYTZB010000538.1, on the reverse strand, counting down.
TCCGGCGGCGGGATGAACGTGCCCCTGGCAGCGTCAGCAGCATCGGCCAGCGAGTCTCCGAAGGAGTAAGCTGGCGTCGCGATGAGCTCGGTCACGACGCACGACGGCACGCCCGATACGCACGCTCGCATGCGCGACTCCGAGCTCCCTTCCAAGCTTTTCTTCCGCATCGGTGAGGTCGCGGGGCTCGTCGGCGTCGAGCCTCATGTGCTCCGCTACTGGGAGCGGGAGTTCCGAAGCATCCGACCGACCAAGAGCGCAAAGGGCCAGCGCGTCTACTCGCGGAAGGACGTCGAGAACCTCCTGCGCGTTCGGGATCTCCTCTATCGCGACGGATTCACCATCGCCGGCGCCAAGAAGCGCCTGCAACGCCCGACCGCCACGGCTGCTCCCGCCGCGCAGGCCTCTCTCTTCGAGCCGGTGGCGCAGATCGCGGCGGCAGGCATCGAAGCCGAAGCGGCACCCGACGCCGATACGCACCCGACGCACGACGAGCGCGACGAGCGCGACGAGCACGACGACGAGGAGCTGCTCACGACGGCCGAGCCGGAGAGCGGTCCGAGGCAGAGCGACGTCGATCCGATGCGCGAGAAGCTCACCGCGCTGCGCACGGAGGTCGAGGGCTTCCTCGACGAGCTCGAGAGCGACCGCAGCGAACGCGCCTGAATGTTCGTCCCCTCGGTCGCCACAGAGCCGCCGACCGGTTTCACCGACGCGGCAACCGACGTGGCGCAGCCGTCGATCGGAGGTCGCGATTCGCCGTCCGGCTCGGTGTTCACGCAATGGAATGCTTCGCGCTCGCCGGCTACGAGACAGACGTTGCTCCTCGGCTGCGTCGCGACCCCGATCCCAGGATGGGTCGACGACATGCGGCCGACCGTCGAAGCCCGCACGGTCTCGCTGCTCAACGCCTCGGCCGAGCGCGTGGTCGGCGTGCCGGTGGAGACGCGCGACGCGGCGGGCCACTTCGCGCTGCGGCCGGTCGGGGCCGCGGAGGGCGCAGCTTTCGTCGGGATCGGACGCACCTTCGTGGGCTTCGGCGAGCACGAGGTCGTCACGTGCTTTGCGGCGTGCGTCGTACCGAAGTCCATGGCCCTCGCGACCCCGTCGCGAGCGTGCGACGCAAGCGTGCTGGCGGCGCGCCTCGAGGGCGACCGCGCGCCGCCGCCCTCCGGCGTCGTGCTCGGTGCACTGACGTGGGCCGTGCATCACCCCTCGACCGCGGTCACGTGGGGCGGCGCCCTCACGTTTGCGCTGGGCGTGGTCGCCGTAGTCTCCCGACGAAGGCCACGCTCGCGAATTTAGGACATTTACCCGGTAGCCACCCGGCACCCCGGTTGTGTTAGAAGGTCGGCCCACATGGTCTTCCGCCGCCCTTGCTTGATCGCGCTGCTCGCCGGCGCCGGCGCGCTCTTCCCGCGGTTCGCGGCCGCGCAGGCTGCTGGCGGACAGACGCCGAGTGGACCGCCCGCGCAGGCCGGCAGCGCCGGTCAGCCCTCGTCGACCAGCGGCGGCGGCAGCGGCAGCGCCTCCGGTCCCGGCGATGCGCGCGACAACCTCATCCCGCCGGACGCGTCCGCGGGCAACACCGCTCCGGCCGCGACGGGGCCGCAGGTCGACCCCGCCGGCGACCAGGCGAAGCTCCTCAAGCAAGGCAGCGAGCGCCCCACGAACGACGGCACCCTCGGTGCGCGCCCGTCCGAGGTCTACAGCGAAGACTGGTGGGCGCACACGCGGCCGATCATCGAGCTGCACGGCTACTTCCGCACGCGCGGCGAGCTGTTCCACAACTTCGCGCTCGGTCGCCCCGCCATCTCCAGCGACGGACAGAACCTCTGGCCGCACCCGCTCGACAACAGCTACACGCTGCCGAACGGCACGCCGCGTCAGGTCCTCCTGTGCGGCGACAACCAGACGAGCGCCTGCCAGGACAAGACGCAGTCGACGGCGAACCTTCGCCTCCGCCTGAACCCCGAGATCCACATCTCCGACAATCTGCGGATCATGTCGCAGATCGATCTCCTCGATAACCTGGTGCTCGGCACGACGCCCGACGCGTACGCGATCAAGCCGCGCGTCATCTCCGGGTCAGCGACTGCCGCCTCGAGCGGCAACGGCAACGGCTACGCGCCCGCCGTCAACGGCTACAACGGCTACGCGCCGCTCGGCGCCTTCTCCACGACGCAGTCGCCCCCCACCGCCGGCGTGAACGGCTACCGCAACTCGATCGACGTGCAGCGTGCGTGGGCCGAGTACCTCACGCCGCTCGGGCAGATTCGCTTCGGCCGCATGCCCAGC
>JAYTZB010000537.1:0-2769 GCA_043742085.1 Polyangiaceae bacterium | reverse complement strand
GGTGCCGGCCGCGAACTTGTGGCCCGCCGATCCGGTACCGCCCGAGTTCGACTCGTACTTGATCTCCCAGTTGCCGAGGGGCGCGGCGCACGCGCTCGGGTTGTAGAGCTCCACCATCTCGTCGTTGGCGGTCGTGCCGTCGGTCTTGACCTCGTTGATGACGACCTTTGGCACGCACGTGCCGCCCGAGTCGTCGGGCGGGAGCACGGTGCCGTCGGGACCGACGGTCGACGAGTCCTTGGGGACCGGGACGACGTTCACGTCGCGGCCGGCGTCGTCCTCGACCAGCCCGCCCTCGTCGATGACGCCGTTGGTGTCGGTGCCCTTCGCGCACGCGGCGAGGACCAACGCGCCAAAAACGGCGGCCGCGCCACACGCGGCAGCCGCGACGAAACCTGGTCGCATCAAGACAACGGCTTCAGTTCGAAGGATCGAGCTCGGTCGTGCTCTGCTCGGTGGCGACGCGCATCGCGCGTTCGCTGGCGCGCTCCCACTTCAGGATGTCCTCGAGCGCGTCGACCATCGAGGTCACGACGCTTCCCTTGGGGGTGGTGACCGCATCGCCTTGCTCGGCGGCAAGGGCGGGCTGGCGCTCACCGCGCACGGCTCGCGACACGCGCGTGGTCCCGCTCGCACGGTCGCTCGTGCGTCCCGTTGCGCGCGTCTGCATCGTCTCTTGCTTCGTAGGGCTTCTCATGGACCGTCGCATCCTCCCACTGTGCCGTCGAACCGCTCTCTGAGCCTAGAATTAAGCGAAGAAGGTGCCAGGTGTATTTGGCGCCTGATCGCGTTTCCGCTCGCGCTCAGAGAAAATAATCCGGAAGGAGCTCCGACTCGCTCATCCCGGGTGTCATCGAATAAGGCGAGAGGTCGGTCACGCCGCTCTCTCGCAAGATCTCGTCGTCGATGCAGAAGCGGCCGGTGAAATCCGAGCTCTTCCGCGTGAAAATCGCATACGCCGCGTCCGCCATGATGTCGGGCTTTCGGCTACCCCGTACGGTCGCGTCACCGCCGAGCAGGTTCTGGACGGCTGCGGTCGCAATGACGGTCCGCGGCCAGAGCGCGTTGACCGCGATCTTCTGGCCCTTGAGCTCCTCGGCCATGCCGAGCACGCACATGCTCATGCCGAACTTGGCCATCGTGTACGCGACGTGCGGGGCGAACCACTTCGCCTCCATGTTCAGCGGCGGCGAGATGTTCAGGATGTGCGCGTTCTCGGCCTTCGCGAGGTGCGGGATGCACGCCTGCGAGCACGCGAAGGTCCCGCGCGTGTTGATCCCGTGCATGAGATCGAAGCGCTTCAGCGGAGTGTCGACGGTGCCGCTCAGGCTGATGGCGCTGGCGTTGTTCACGAGGATGTCGATCCCTCCGAACGTCGCGACGGCCTGCTTCACGGCCTCGTGGATCTGCTCCTCGAAGCGCACGTCCACGATGCACGCGAGGGCCTTGCCGCCCGCGGCCTCGATCTCCTCCTTCGCCGAGTAGATGGTGCCGGGCAGCTTGGGGTGCGCCTCGGCGGTCTTCGCCGCGATCACCACGTTCGCGCCGTCACGCGCGGCACGAAGGGCGATGGCCTTGCCGATGCCGCGACTGGCGCCGGTGATGAAGAGCGTCTTGTTCTTGAGGGAGAGTGCCATCGGTGCCGTCGGTGTTGGAGGGCCTCGCAGTACGATTTGGTACCGTCGCGGTCAATGGAACATCGGCGGAGAAGTCCGACTGAAACGTCGAATTTTCACGGATGGAACCATTCTTGCGGCGGAAACGAGGTCCGACCGTACGAATGCGCGTGCGCGTCACGATCCGGGTGCTAGCCCTGCCGGTTCGCTCGCGCCGTGAGTCGCGGATTCGGGTGTAAGCTCGGTGCGCGGAGGGCGTTGGGGAACGGGGCTGAGCGCGCGCGAGTCGGACCCACGATTCGACGCATTTCATGGGCCTTTGGAGATCGTCCAGCCCGCTCGCCCGTCCGAGGACGCACCTCACGAAAGGAACCGTCGGATCATGAAGCGCGTCTTTCTCTTCTCCTCCCTGTTCGTCCTCGCGGCCGTGGCGAACGGATGCGTCACGCGCGAGCGCGTGATCGTCGTCAAGGAGCCCGCCGACAAGACCGGGGTGGCCGCGACCGACGGCACGAGCAACGGTGACACGGGGCAGAAGCCCATCGCTGCCGACGACACCGGCATCGCGCAGAACGACGAGTCCGACTGGGGCATCAAGGACCCGAGCGACAGCCAGGAGTACGGCCGCGTGATCGCCAAGGTCGCGAACATGGTCTCCGACTCGGATCTCACGAGCCGCGTGCGCCGTCGCAACCTCTCGCTCGTCAACGTCACGTGGGAGGACACGGGACGCGCGCAGGGCTCGGCGCTCGGCCCCAACATCTCCGACCTCACGCTCCAGGTCCGTCGTCGCGATCCCAGCGGACGCTTCGAGTCGTCGATCATGCCGGTCATCCGTCCGCCGAACTTCGCCGATCGCACCGGTGACGTTCCGTCGGATCGCTTCTTCGTGCGCGTCGGCAACGAGCAGGGGCAGAACCTCCGCAGCATCCCGCTCACCGACATCCTCAAGAACCTGAAGGGCTTCGCCGCGAAGCCCGACTCGATCCTCGGCGACGGGAACGTCTTCGCCGCGCGCGACACGCATTTTCTCGTGAGCGCGCAGGCGGTGTTCCTGCCCATCCCGAAGAGCGGCAAGGCGCAGTTCAACCCCGTCCTCTTCAACTACCAATCGGCGCCCGGCTCTCCCGCGGTCCTCACCATCCTCGTGACG
>JAYTZB010000536.1:0-6764 GCA_043742085.1 Polyangiaceae bacterium | reverse complement strand
CCCGGCGGCGAGCACTCCCGTGGCGGTCCCATCGGCCACCGACGTCATGTCGAACGCGTCGGCCAGCTGGGACGGAGGACCGGCGGTCGTGACCTCCGGCGAGGTGGACGGGACCGCCCTTCGCGCCCGCAATCGCGCTCGTATCGCCGCCGATCATTCCGCGGTCACCGTGCTCCAGGGCGGGACGCCGCGTGAGCTCGGGGAGCGCCTGTGCAACGCGGTGGTGCCGAGCCGACCGAAGGAGACGCCCATCCTCGTCAAGCCGAACCTCGGCGGCTTCGAGTGGTTCAAGGATCCCAGGACGAACGGCGGCGACGACGGCGTTCGCGGCCGCATCACCGATCCCGAATTCGTGCGTGGCATCATCAAGTGCCTGAAATCAAGGGGCCACGAGAGGATCACCGTCGCCGAAGGCTGGGGCGCGAAGCACAAGGACTGGGAGCACCTCGTCGAGGTCTCCGGCTACCAGGCGATGACCCGCGAGGAGAACGTGCCCCTCGTCGCGATGGATGACGACGGTGTCTTCGACGTCGAGGGCGACCAGCCCGGCAAGCCGCTCGCGGTGCACGGCATGGAGAAGACGCATGCGCCCACGCTGCTCATGGCGAAGATCCTCGCCGAGCACCTCCAGCACGGGCTCTTCATCTCCGCGCCCAAGGTGAAGGCGCATCGTTTCGGCGTGACCTCCATGGCCATCAAGGGCGGTCAGGGCGTGGTGATGCTCTCGGACGCCTCGCCGGCGTTCAACCAGAAGTGGCGCATGCACAAGGAGCTCGCGGACGCGCTCAAGCTGCTGCCCACGGACAGGGAGGCCGGCACCAAGGCCTATCTCGACAGCCTCCACGTCTTCGCCGAGCGCATGACCGACGTCCTCGAGGTGGCGAGCCCGGACGTGGTGCTCGCCGAGGCGGCCCCGGGCATGGGCGGCGACGGCTTCGGAAAGCGCTGGTCGTCGGCGGAAAACGTCGCCATCGGCGGCACCAACCCGATCCTCGTCGATCGCGTCGGAGCCGCATTTCTTGGCCTCTGGGACAACGCCGACCTCGCGCGCGAGCTCGGTGGGCACAAGACGTCCCCGCTGATCGAGACGGCGGCGAAGCGCTTCGGGGTCGACATCGCATCGCCGGTCGTCGTCGGCGACGGGGCAGCGCTGCTCGCTGCGCGCCGGCCCGTGCACTTCGTGTCGATGAGCGGATTCTCCCTGCACTCGGACGCGCGCGCAGCGGACACGGGCAAGCCTCCCGCGACCGTGCCCACGACCGCATCGGCTCCCGCCGACGACGCACACCCGGTCCTGCATGCGAAGCACGTCGACGACGGCGCGCTCGCCATCGATGGCGTCGTCGAGCCGAAGTGGAACGACACGACGCCGGCCTCGTTCGACACCGACTGGAGCGGCGCGAAGACGAAGTCGACCACGCGCGTACGCGTCGCGTGGTCGAAGAGCGCCCTCTACGTGGTGTGGGAGCTCGAGGGCGCCGGCATCGAGGTCGACGCGGCGCGCCCGGTGAAGGCCGAGCGCGAGAAGCTCTACGAGGAGGACTGCGTCGAGCTCTTCTTCACGCCCGACCCCGGCGTGCGCACGCGCTACTACGAGGTGGAGGTCGGGCCGCTGGGCCACTTCTTCGATCTCGGCGTCGATCGCAGGACCAACAAGAGCGACATCACGTGGTCGAGCCGGCCCGAGATCGCCACCAAGGTGGATCGCGAGGGGCATCGCGCGACCATCGAGATGGCCTTGCGCGCGCCCGAGATCGTGAATGCGCTCGGGACCGGAAAGCGCCTGCCCTTCGCGCTCTATCGCATGGAGGGCAAGACGCCTCGCCTGTATCTCGCCTGGAGCCCCACGAGGACCGCGAAGCCCAACTTCCACGTCCCCGACGCCTTCGGCACGCTGCTCCTCGAGTGACTCCACGCCCGGTGCGGCGCCCCTCGCGCGCTGCGCTGCGCCGGATTAGAGTTCCAGGCGATGGCGTTCTACCAGTCCCCTCCGCAGCTCGGGAATCAGTACGCGGCCGACGACGTCCTGCGCCGCTATCTGCGAAACACGTTGCCTGCCGATGTGCTGAAGAGCATCGAGCCCGAGCTCGACGAGGTCGGTGAGCTCGCCGGCGGCGACCTCTATCGTCAGTCGATCGAGCAGCGCCTCGACGAGCCGCGTCTCGAGCAGTGGGATGCCTGGGGCCATCGCGTCGATCACATCGAGCTGTCTCCGCTGTGGAAGCGGGCCGCGCGCATCGCTGCCGAGAAGGGCATGGTCGGCACCGCCTACGAGCGCAAGAACGGCGCTCACTCGCGCGTGCACCAGTTCTCCCTCGTGTACCTGATCGACAGCGCGTGGCACGTCTACTCGTGCCCGCTCGCGATGACCGACGGCGCGGCACGCACCCTGGTCTCTTCGAAGAACCAGGCCCTGATCGATCGCGCGGTGCCGCGGCTCACGAGCCGCAACCCCGACGACGCGTGGACCAGCGGCCAGTGGATGACCGAGCGGACCGGCGGCTCCGACGTCGCGATCTGCGAGACGGTCGCGAAGCAGCAGGGCGACGAGTGGCGTCTCCACGGCACGAAGTGGTTCAGCTCCGCGACCACGTCGCAGATGGCGCTCACCCTCGGGCGGCCCGAGGGCAATCCCCCCGGCGGCAGCGGGCTCGCGCTCTTCTATGTCGAGGTGCGTCGCCCCGACGGCTCGATGAACGGCATCCAGGTCAATCGCCTGAAGGACAAGCTGGGCACGCGAATGGTGCCGACCGCGGAGCTCACGCTCGACGGCGCGCTCGCCATCCCCGTCATCGGGCTCAAGGACGGCATCAAGAACATCACCCCGATGCTCAGCATCACGCGCACGTGGAACGCCATCGGCGCGATCAGCGGCATGCGCCATGGCCTCGCGCTCGCGAAGGACTACGCGAAGCGGCGCGTCGCGTTCGGTGCGCCGCTCGATCAGAAGCCGCTGCACGTCGACACCCTCGCGTCGCTCGAGGCCGAGTTCGAAGGCGCGTTCCTCCTCACCTTCCGCGCCGTCGAGCTGCTCGGCAAGGACGAGGCGGGCGAGCTGAACGACCACGAGGCGGCGCTGCTTCGCCTCCTGACGCCCATCGTCAAGCTGACCACCGCCAAGCAAGCCGTGATGATCGCGAGCGAGGTGCTCGAGTCGTTCGGAGGCGCCGGCTACATCGAGGACACCGGACTTCCTCGCTTGCTACGCGACTCGCAGGTGCTGCCGATCTGGGAGGGCACCACCAACGTGCTCTCGCTCGATCTTCTCCGCGCGCTCGCCAAGCTCGGGACCCTCGAGCCCATCGCGCGCGAGGTGCATGCGTCGGTCGAGGGCGCCGACCCTTCGCTCAAGGGCGCCGCCGAGGCAGCGGTTCGCGCCGTGGACCACGCGCAGGCCTGGCTCCTGAAGACGATGGAGGGCGGACCACACGCGGTCGAGGCCGGCGCACGACGCCTGGCGCTCACGCTCGGTCGGGCGCTCGAGCTCGGCTTCCTCGTGCGCGAGGCCACGCGCTCCAAGAATTACGACGACCATGCCAAGCCGGCGGCAGCCGCACGGCGCCTCGCAAAAAACGGGGTAGATCTGATCTGCGACGAGTCGCTCGACGCCGACGCGAAGATCCTGCTCGGCTGAGCCGCGCTCGCGATCAGCCCTTCGCGATCAGCAGCACCGCCAGCAGCGCGAGGCCCATCACGACGATGAGCACGGCGACGACGAGGCCGCCGCCGGGCGTCTTCGCGGTGACCTTGGTGGCGGAGGGATCGTCCTCGTCGAGCTCCGCGAGCTGGAGCGACACGCGCGCTTCCCGCGAGGCGGCAACGAGCAGCAGCGTCTCGAGGATGCCGGCGGCGAGCAGGGAGAGCACGCCGATGAGAAGCCCGAGGAGATGCCGCGAGCGATTCTCTGCGCTGCGCACCGGAAGGCCATCGAGGGCGAGCCAGCGCGGGAATCCCGTCGCCGGACGCTGCGCCAGCCACGGCCCGACATTGCATGCATCATGCACATCCACGCCAGGCTGGTCGCCCACGAGGATGGTCCTCGACACCGCAGCGCCCGCCATGCGCTCGGCCCCGCGGGGCTCACCCGAGACGACGAGCCAGTAGACGCCGGCGGCGAGCGGCGGCAGCTCGAACCGCGCGCGTGGCGTGGGGTCGCCGCTCTCCGTCTTCACCACGAGCGCTCCCGCGACGACGCGCCCGCGCGTATCGTCGAGCTCGGCGTAGACCACGTCGCGCGGATTGGGCGCGATGAGCACCGCCGTGGCGGCCTTGTTCGCTTCGAGCGTGCGCGGCACGCTGATGTAGAACGCGCCGGCCGCGACGGGCAGAGCTCCGAACCAGCGCCCGACGGGATGCGGTCCGCCGGCCCCGGCCCCGCCTTCGCGCCCCGCATCCGCGCTCGCGTCCGTCCCGGCGTCCGCGCTCGCGCTCGCGTCCGCGCTCGCCCCGGCGTCCGCGCTCGCCTCCGCGCCACCCTTCGGGCGATACGCCATGAACGCAGACCCGGTGACGTGTGCCTGCGCCGTCATCGCGAGCTCCGCCCACCCGGCACCGCACGTGGTGGTCCGGTCCTTCGCCACGAGCAGCCCCGGCTCGGGATCCGCCTCGATGGGCAGGCCGCCGTTCGCCATCCCCGGGGGCGTCGTCGCGTGGACCCAGACCGACGTCGGAAATCCCGCGATGAGGCGCTCGCCCTCCACCACCACGTCGAGACCGACGATGCCGTTGCGCACGGTGGGGCGCGCGTAGCCGCCGTTCGCGGCGCTCGTCGAGCGATCTTCCTTTCGTTCGCCCCACGTCGCGGTGCCCTTCGCGAGCGGCGCCTTCTCGTCCGCGGCGCGCACCTCGAGCTCGAGGGGATCGCCGTACGCGAGCCCCTCCATCTCGAGCGCGATCTCCGCGATCCCGTCGCCGTTGCTCGCGCCGCTCCAGCGCGCCTCGTTACCCTTCGAGCGCGCGATCACCGACAGGCCGGCGACGGGCACCGTCTCCTTCACGCCGCGATCGTCGACGAACGTGAGGATCTGCCAGGCGAGGCGCGTCTTGCCGTCGGGCGCAGGATGCCCCACGGGCGCACCGAAGATCACCGCCGCGCGCACCGCTTCACCAGCGCCGATGCGCAGGCCGATCATCAGCGTCAGGATCGCGACGAGCGGGGCGCCGACCTTGAGCACGGATCGCAGTCGCTTCATGGTGTCGGGCTTCATCGCCATCGGTTCATGGTCCCCACCGCACGTTGACCGCGACGCCGGGATCCACGATCACGCGCTCACCCTCGCGAGCGCCGAGCGCGCCGGGTCGCAGGACGAGCTGCACGACGCCCTCGGTACCGCGAAGCACGTGGATGCCGTCGTCACGCTTCTCGATGTCGACATACGCGTCCCGCTCTCCGGCGCGGACGATGCGAACGCCATAGGCCTCGTTGTCGATGCCGCGCACGCTGCGGAACGTCACGTGCGCGGGGAACCGAGGCGCCTGCGCGTCGGCGGCGCGATCGACGACGCGCCGGATGAACCGCACCACGAGCGGTCCTTCATGACCCATGGCGGGGACGCGATCGAAATCGACCTTGAAATCACGCTTCTTCAGGGCATCGAAGAGCATCACGCTCTGCACGACCGGCGACGTGTGATCATCCTCGCCGTGGATGAGCCACGTGGGCACGTGACGGGCGTTGTCGACCACGTCGAGCGGGTTGATCCGGTGCGCGCTGTCCTCCGTGGGGAGGAGGTTGCGGACGTAGGTCGAGCGATCGAACTTCGCGTCGCCGAAGAAGCTCGCGACGAACGCGAAGCGATCGGGCCGGTGCCAGCCGATGGTGGTCGCGCCCTGACCGCCCATCGATGCGCCCCAGATCGACACGCGCTGCCGGTCGATGGCCACCTCCGCGGTCAGCGCGTCGACGGCGCGCATGACCTCGTCCTCGGCGCTCTCGACGTAGAGGGAGTTGCCGAGACCGCTCGGCATGAGCAGCACGACGTCCTTCGCCTGCGCCTCCTCGAGCAGCTCGCGATACGCGGCGTAGGTCCAGGGGCCGCCGTTCCAGGGATGCACGCCGACCAGGAGCGCGCCCGCCTTCTTCGCGTCGTGGCCCCGCGGCACGAAGACCGCTGCCTCGCCGGCGGCTCCCTGATGCGCATGCGCGTGCGGGCTCGCGAACCGCAGGAGCGTGAGGCCTTCGAACGAGCGGGTCACGGCTCCGACGCGCACGCGCTCACCGCAGGCGATGCGCTTCTCGTAGGCGCTCACGGCGACGTCGAAGCGAACGTCGTGCATGCCGTCGCCGCCGAGATGAACGATGAGCGGCCCCTTCGAGCCCTTGTCGCGCAGCGTCCCGTCGACGGTGACGGCGCCGCGTCCGTTGCAGTGCGGGATGCGCACCTCCTCGCCCGCGGTCGTCATTCGCAGCGTGTACGTCGCAGGAGCGCGCGCCTTGCCGAGCTCGGTGAACGCGACGCTCTCCGTCTTTCCGCCGGGCGCGACGAGGTCCATCACGTCGATGGCGCTGCCCTCGACCGCGTCGTGCGCGAGCAAGCCCTCGCCTCGCGCGGCTCCCTCGAACGCGAAGGCGCTCACCGCCGCGCACGCAAGCGCAACGCAGAGCGGTGACGAACGAGCCATGTTCTCGGACGAGCCTATCGCACGGCCCTCACGCGGTGTACGAATCGGTCTCGCCATGCGCTCCCTGACCTCGCCGGCGTTGGTGGCGCTCGTCGCGTTTCTCGGCTCGACGAGTGCGGGCTGCGACACGCTCCTGGCCGCCA
>JAYTZB010000535.1:0-5112 GCA_043742085.1 Polyangiaceae bacterium | reverse complement strand
CATGACGCCGGCCCGATCGACTGGACGGTGAACGGTCACCTGCTCACGCCAGGCGAGCAAGCTCCGGTGCTCATCATCGCTGCCGACGTCGTTCCGCGGCTCTCCGGCACGCGCGAGGATCGGCTGCTCTTCGCAGCCCGCGGCGCATGGTGGGCGCTCAAGGAGGGGACCTGGGAGCAGTCGCTCCCGTCCATCTACGGCTACTCGAACTGCAACAGCGCCAGCGGCGACCACGTGATCGGTCCGACCGAGATCTGCGGCGCCGGTCGCGCGTGGCAGGTCGGGCTCGCCGCGGTGCAGGTGCCGGGCCATACGCCCGCCGAGCTCGAGGCGCGCGTGCCGGTGCTCTTTCCCGGTCTGACCGCCGACGCGCTTCTGGCCGACGTCGCGATGAAGGCCGGCGAGACGAAGGCGACGTCGGACGCGATCGTCGCGTCGACCGGCTCGTTACGCGCGTCGTGGCTCCTCCGGGTGCCCGCCATCGGCTTCGACGCGCTCGTGCCGGGCGAGGTGATCCCCGAGTGCATCAACGGCACGAAGAGCTGGTGCTTCGGCTCTGCGTGGCCCGAGACGAAGAAGTTCGCTCCCACGCAGGCCGCAGCGCTCGTGTCGATCGGAGATCTTCACCGGATCCTGTCGTTGCTCGCGCCCTGAGAGCCTCATATTCTCGAGGGCCCATGGCCCAACCCACCCGCACGCTCATCAAAGGCGGCACCGTCGTCACTGCCGTCGACACCTACCTCGCGGACGTCGCGATCGTCGGCGAGAAGATCGCCGCCATCTTCGGGCCCAACGCGGCGCCCGCCGGACCGTGGGATCTGACCATCGACGCCACCGGCAAGTACGTGATGCCCGGCGGCATCGATGCGCACACGCACATGGACATGCCGTTCGGCGGCACCACCGCGTCCGACGACTTCGAGACGGGGACGCGCGCGGCCGCCTACGGAGGCACGACGTGCATCGTCGACTTCGCCATCCAGACCAAGGGCGATCCGCTCCGCACGGGCCTCGATCTCTGGCACGGCAAGGCCGAGGGCAAGGGCGCCGTCGACTACGCGTTCCACATGATCATGACCGACGTGAACGAAGGGACCATCCAGGAGATGGGCCAGGTCGTGAACGAGGGCATCACGTCGTTCAAGATGTTCATGGCCTATCCGGGCGTGCTCTTCGTCGACGACGGGCAGATCTTTCGCGGCATGCAGCGCGCCGCCGAGCTCGGCGCGCTCATCTGCATGCACGCCGAGAACGGAATCCCCATCGACATCCTGGTGCAGCAGGCCATCGCGAAGGGCCACACCGCGCCCATCTATCACGGCCTCACGCGCCCGCAGATCGCCGAGGCCGAGGGCACGTTCCGCGCGATCTGCCTCGCCGAGATGGCGGGCGCGCCCGTGTACATGGTGCACCTCTCCGCCGAGCGCGCGTTGAAGCAGGTGGTCGAGGCGCGCGATCGCGGGCTGCCCGTCTTTGCCGAGACCTGCCCGCAGTATCTCTTCCTCTCGCAGGACGATCTCGCGCGTCCCGACTTCGAGGGCGCGAAGTACGTCTGCACGCCGCCGCTCCGTCCCGCGCACATGCAAGAGGACATGTGGCGCGGGCTGCGAACGAACGACCTCCAGGTGGTCTCCACCGATCACTGCCCCTTCTGCATGAAGGGCCAGAAGGAGCTCGGGAAGGACAATTTCTCGAAGATCCCCAACGGCATGCCGGGCGTCGAGACGCGCATGTACTTGATGTGGGACGGCGGCGTTCGAAAGGGGCGGATCTCCATGAACCGCTTCGTGGAGATCACCTCGACCGCGCCCGCGAAGATCTTCGGGCTCTACCCCAACAAGGGAACCATCGCCGTCGGCGCCGATGCCGACCTCCTCGTCTGGGACGGCGAGAAGCGCCACATGCTCAGCGACAAGACGCTCCACATGCGCGTCGACTACACGCCCTACGAGGGCAGGGAAGTGGTCGGGGCGCCGACGCACGTGCTGTCGCGCGGCAAGGTGGTCGTCGAGAACGGCAGCTACGTGGGGCGGAAGGGCGACGGCAAGTTCGTCCGCCGGAGCACGTTCAACCTCATGTGAAGGCGCGGACTCGAAGCGCGAGCGTCGGCCCTCGCGCACACCTACCCACGCCGCCTGGAACAAAATAGCGGTGGCGTACGTCCATCCCGGCGTTACTCCGTATAGGGAGAGAGCGCTCCTCGTCGGGCGCGAACGAGGAGATTCCGAGATGGCAGAGCGTTACGTCAGACCGACCGTCGCAGGGTGGCTCACCCCCACCTTGATTGCTCCGTGGATCACCGCCTACGGTGCGGTCACCGCCATCGCGGCGCTCCACATCGACGGCCTCTTCGGCAAGGTCCTCGGCTGGACCGTGGGCATGCTCATCGGCTCCATCTGGGCCTTCGTTTTCTGCACGCTGCTCGTCATCGTCGACCTCGCGCTCCTTGGCGTGAAGGTCCGCACGCTGCCCGCCGGCGGCCGCGGCTGGGCGGTCAGCCTGCTCTCGCCCCTGGCGGTCTTCGCGTCGTACGTCGCGGTGCCGCCGTACCGCTTCTACGCGGCCGGTCCGTGGGCCATCGCGGCTGCGGTGGTCGTCCCCATGGTCGCCGTCGCGATCGTCTCGCGGGTCCTCGCAGGCAGCAAGCCGCTCCGCTGATCGGCATTGTCTCGTAAGCTGCGCGCGTGCTGCGCGCGCGCCTCCCATGGAAACGAAAGGCCCGCGCACTCGCCGCGGGCCTTTTGCTTTGTCTGGCGAGCGTCGACGCCCGTGCCGGGGGACCGCTCGGTCCGCAGGGGACGCCGATCCGCACCAGCAGCTACACGCTCGATCTCTTCCAGGGCCCCGTCCTCGCGTCGTCGCGCGTCACCGGCATGGGCGGCGCCTACTCCGCGCTCGCCGAGGGCGCGGAGGGCATCCCGTTCAACGCCGCCGCCGCCTCGCAGCGCTACGCGTACTCGACCTCGCGCACGGACTGGGAGCTGACCGGCGGCATCACGTTCCCGGCGTCCGTCGCGAGCACCGACTTCGACAACAACGGGCGCGCCGGGTTCGGCTATCGCAACTTCGTCTGGGCGACGGGCGGAGGCTTCCTCCAGCACGATCACTTCGGCATCGGCGCGAACGTCTCCGCGCAGAGCTACTCGCTCGGCACGCCCGCACAGCTCGGGCTCGACGGAGCGGGCGTCAAGGACCTCACCATCCGCGTCTTCAAGGTCGATCTCGTCGCCTCGTACGGCTTCTTCGACGATCAGCTGCACCTCGGCGGCGGCCTGCGCGGCGCGGTCTTCACCGCGGTCGACACCTCGAGCGGCGAGAAGCTCCTGCTCGGCACCTACGGCATCGGCGCACAGAGCGGCGTGCTCTGGAGACCGCATCGTCTGCCGCTGCGCCTCGGCGGCACCATTCGCTCGCCGGTGATCGGGACGATCACGTCCTCGCCGAACGTGATGCAGGATCCGACCACGGGCGATCACGTCGTCGGTCGCTTCTACCTGCCGTCCGGCGTCGATCTCCCCTGGGAGGCGGAGTGGGGCGTCGCGGTGCAGCTCGGGCCGCGGCCTCTCAACATCCAGTGGGTCGACGAGGACAAGCTCGACGATCCCGAGATCGAGGAGGAGCGCCGTACCATCCCCGCCACGTCCAGGGTCGCGGCGCACGTCGAGCCTTCGTACAAGACGGCACGCCGCATCCTGCGGAGGCGCTACCGCGCGATCCCTCGCGAGAAGGTGCTGCTGTCCTTCTCGATGCTCGTGACCGGGCCCACCACGGGCGCCGTCGGCGTGGAGTCGATGCTCACCCAGGTGATCGATCGCTCCGGCGAGAAGACCAGCGTCACGTTGCGCGCTGGCACCGAGGTGGAGGTCGTCCCCAATCGCCTCCAGCTGCGCGCCGGCTCTTACATGGAACCTACACGCTTCCGGCAATCGAGCCCGCGCCTCCATGCGACGACCGGCTTCGAGGTCCGCGTCGTCGACTGGTCGCTCTTCGGCATCTTCCCGGAGGACAACGCGTTCCGCGTGAGCGGCGCCGTCGATTTTTCCCGTGAGTACTTCGGCTGGAGCCTCGGCGCTGGCAGCTGGTTCTGAGCGCGCTGATCAGCCGAGGTCGAGGTCGAGCTCGAGGCCTTCGCCCTTCGCGTCGGCAAGGGCGGCATGCTGGAGGAGCGCGCGGCTGTCGAGGATGGAGACGGTCTGCATCTCGAGGGCGCCGATGCGGTCCTCGGGCGTGAAGAGGGAGTCGCTCCGCTCCATCGAGAGCTTGTCGGGCGAGTAGGTGGCGGCCTCGGCCTCCGTGGAGAGGATCGAGTAGTCCTCGCCGCGTCGGAGCTCGAGCTCCACCGACCCCGTGACGTGCGCGGCGACGCCCGACGAGAGCGCATGCTTGAGGAGGCGCGCCTCCGGGTCGTACCAGCGGCCCTCGTAGAGGAGGCGGCCGAGCCGGCGACCGAGGTTGGCGTACTGATCGAGGGTGTTCTCGTTGTGGATCGCGCTGAGCAGTCGCTCGTAGGCGATGTGGAACAGCGCCATGCCCGGCGCCTCGTAGATGCCGCGGCTCTTCGCCTCGATGACGCGGTTCTCGATCTGGTCGCTGACGCCGAGCCCGTGCCGGCCGCCGATGACGTTGGCCTCGAGCACCGCGGCGGCGAGCGTCGGTAGCCTCTTCGACGAGCCTCCCGCGCCGCTCGCGTCGATGCCCACGGGCACGCCGCGCTCGAAGGTGATCTTCACGCGCTCGGCGTCGATCTTCACGTCGCTCTTCCACGACGCGACGCCCATGATGGGATCGACGATGGTGATGCCGCGATCGAGGCGCTCGAGGTCCTTCGCCTCGTGCGTCGCGCCGAGCATGTTGCTGTCGGTGCTGTAGGCCTTCTCGGTCTTCATCGAGTAGGGGAGGCCGGCCTTCTCGAGGAAGACGGACATCTCGGTGCGCCCGCCCAGCTCGCCGACGAAGGCCGCGTCGAGCCAGGGCTTGTAGACGCGCATCTCGGGCTGGACGAGCAGGCCGTAACGGAAGAAGCGCTGGATGTCGTTGCCCTTGTGGGTCGAGCCGTCGCTGAAGATGCCGACGCCGTCCTCGCGCATGGCGCGCGCGATGGCGGTGCCGGTG
>JAYTZB010000534.1:0-3574 GCA_043742085.1 Polyangiaceae bacterium | reverse complement strand
GTGTGGAAGCCGATGCCGCGCGGACCGAGGCCGTCGATGGCCGCGATGCCCATGGCGTGGGCGGTGCTCGCGTCGGAGCCGCCGCCGATGAGCGACGCTTCACCCTTGCCGAGGCCGGCGAGCACGGCGGCCTCGCCGTAGCTCTCCATGAGGCGAACGCTGGCGTCGGTGCGCTCGAGCGGGAGGCGCGCGATGCCACCCTCGATCTCGATGCGTGTACCTTGCACAGATGCCGCGCATTCGTCGGCGATGGCGCGGAGGGCGCTCACGAGGCCTTCGCCGTCGGCGCGGGTCTCGAAGCGGAGATCGATGAGCGCCTCGGCGCGATCGGGCACGGTGTTCTTGCTGGTGCCACCGGTGACCTTGCCGACGTTGACGGTGACGCCGCGCGCGTAGTCGGTGAGCGCCTGCGCGCGATCGACGAGCTTGGCCAGCGCCCACAGCGCGTTCGCGCCTTCCTTGTGCGCGTTGCCGGCGTGCGCGGCCTTGCCGTGCGCGATGACCGTGACGGCGCCGGTGCCCTTGCGTCGGGTGATGACGAGGTCGTTCTTGCGGCCGGCCTCGAAGACGAGCGCGCCGCGCGCTCCCTGGATGGCGTCGGCGATCACCTTCTGACCTTCGGGCGAGCCGACCTCCTCGTCGGCGACGATGACGAGGCGGAGGCCCGGGAGATCGCGCAGCGCTCCGGACGCGGCGAGCGCCTTGAGCGCCCACGCCACGACGACGAGACCGCCCTTCATGTCGAGCACGCCGGGACCACGCGCGAGGTCGCCGTCGCGCTTCCAGCCCTCGAAGGTGCCCGGCGGGAACACCGTGTCGAGGTGCCCGACGAGCGCGATCGGCGCCTCTTCCGCGGTCGTCCACGTGGAGCTCACCACGAGGTGATCGGCGAACTTCGCGCTGGTCACGCGCTTCGATGCGAGGCCGTCGATGGCGTAGAGCTCCTCCAGCATCGAGGCTACCTTGCGGCCACCCTCGACGTTCTCCGTGAACGAGTTGATCTCCACGAGCTCTGCGAGGGCGTGCTCCATGCCCTTGGCTTGCTCCCCCAGCCAGGCTGCCGCGTCGGCCCCGGCGCTCTCGGCGCTCTTCGTCATGCGGGGCAGCTTACGACCGCGGAGCTTTGCCGCGACGCGACATTTCCCGTGCGTTCTGTAAAAACAGAACGTATAGTATTGGTAAGGACGGAGCGAACATCATGGCCGCGCTACCGCAGTCCAGCAGCACCACCGAAACCCGCGCCACCCACGCGCGCTCCGGAAAAGCAGCGCTGCTCGAGGACGAGAAGGTCCTCGTCAAGGCGGCCAGCGCCGGCAAGCTGACCGAGGAGCGACGGGAGCGGGTCCGGCAGAAGGCCACCGCGGAGATCCCCTGGTGGTACCTCCCGTGGGGACACCTCGCGGCGACCACCGGCATCGGCCTCACGGTGCTCGTCGTCAGCACCGTGCAGCTGATCCGACTCGGCACGACGCAGGTCGCGGACTGGCTGGTCGTCCCGGGCGTCCTCTTGCTCGCGAACTTCTTCGAGTGGCGCGTGCACAAGAAGGTGCTGCACCGCAGGTCGCGATGGTTCCCGCCGATGCAGACCATCTACGACAAGCACACGCCCATGCATCACATGGTCTACGTGGAAGAGGACATGGCCCTCCGCTCCTCCAAGGAGTTCCGCCTGGTGCTCATCCCCGCGGCCGGCGTGGCGGGCATCGTCCTGACAGCAAGCCCGATCGCGTTCGCCATCGGTCGGCTCTGGTCGGCGCCCGCGGGCTGGCTGTTCTTGCTGACGGCGAGCCTCTACATGGTGACGTACGAGGTGCTCCACCTCTGCTACCACGCGCCGAGCGAGAGCTTCATCGGGCGCCTCGCGTTCATCAAGGTGATGCGCGCGCACCACGCAAGGCACCATGACCCGCGCCTGATGCAGAAGTGGAACTTCAACGTGACGCTGCCCCTCTTCGACTGGCTCATGGGCACCATCGCCCCCAAACGCTGAGCCGACGAGACGAGAACCAGAGACCGCGGAGCCACGAAGGGACGGAGGCGACCACGGAGAATGTTTGGTTCGAGACACGCGGTCGACGACGGGCTGTCGTGGACGCGCTTGGTCGCGGTTTCGAGATCGGCAGCCAAATCTGGTCTCCGTCTCGCCTCCGTTTCTTCGTGACTCCGCGGTCTCTGGTCTCTCCTCTCGGCCAGATCGGCTAAGGTGCGCGGCCATGGCGAAGCGGTTCAAGGCGGCGGTGATCGGGGGTAGTGGGTACGGCGGCGGGGAGCTGATCCGGCGCTTGCTCCTTCACCCCCATGTCGAGCTGGCACGCGTCGCGTCCGTCGACTTCGTCGGCGAGCCGCTCTCCGCTGCCCATCCCAACCTGGAAGGGCTCACCGACCTGAAGTTCGAGGGGATCTCGCCCGCCGAGGCCGCCGCCGGCATGGATGTCGTGCTGCTCGGCCTGCCGCACAAGGTCAGCGCCACCAAGATGCCCGAGCTCATGGCGTCGGGCGCCCGCGTCGTCGACCTCTCCGGTGACTTCCGCCTCCGCGACGCCGCGATCTACAAGAAGTACTACCACGCCGATCATCCCTGCCCCGAGCACCTCACCGACGGCACGTTCGTCTACGGTCTGCCCGAGCTCAATCGCGACGCCATCAAGCAAGCGAAGTACGTCGCCTCGCCCGGTTGCTTCGCGACCACCATCGAGCTGGCGCTCATGCCGCTCGCCAAGGCCGGGCTCCTCAAGGGCGCCGTGGAGGTGGTCGGCATCACCGGCTCGTCGGGCAGCGGCGTCGTCCCGAGCGCGGGGACGCATCACCCGGTTCGCGCCGTGAACCTACGCACGTACAAGCCGCTCGATCACCAGCACATCCCGGAGATCACGCAGACCCTCGCCGACGCCGGCGCCAAGGACCTCGTCATCCGCTTCGTGCCGGTGAGCGCTCCCCTCTCGCGCGGGATCTTCGCCACCTGCTTCGCGCACATCCCCGAGAGCACCACCGCCGACGAGGTGCGTGTACTCTACAACGACATGTACAAGAACGAGCCGTTCGTGCGCGTGCCGCAGAAGCGGCTCCCCGAGGTGGCTGCGGTGAGCGGCACCAACTTCGCGGAGGTCGGCATCCAGGTCGGCTCCGACGGCGCCGAGGCCGGCAAGCGCGTGGTCGCGTGCTTCGCCGTCACCGACAACCTCATCAAGGGCGGCGCGGGCCAGGCCATCCAGTCGATGAACATCATGCTCGGCGTCGACGAGCGCACGTCGCTCGAGGATCCGGGCGGCTGGCCGTGAGCACCGCGAGCTCCAAGCCCAACGGCCCCGTCGTCATCAAGCTCGGAGGCGAGGTCGTCCAGGGCCCGCACATGGCGGCAATCGCCGCCGACGTCGCCGAGATGCGCGCGGCCGGAACGCCCGTGGTCATCGTGCACGGCGGGGGACCGCAGGCCACCGAGCTCCAGAAGCGCCTCGGGCAGACACCGAAGATCGTGGGCGGTCGCCGCATCACCGACGAGGAGACGCTCGAGGTCATCAAGATGACCGTCGCCGGCAAGGTGAACGTCGATCTCTGCGCGGCGCTGATCGCGGGC
>JAYTZB010000533.1:0-3828 GCA_043742085.1 Polyangiaceae bacterium | reverse complement strand
AAGTTGTCGTGCGCGAGCGTCGGTTGCCACGGCTTCGCGCACCCCATGACGAAGCTCGGGAAAGAGCTCGAGCTCGACGGCGGGGCACGCAAGTGAAGCTGCGTTTCCGGTTCCCGACGAACGAGCGGTTGCTCCGCATCGCGTGCGTGCTCGCGCTCGTGGCGCTCCCGCTGATGGTGTGGTCGCTCTTCGACCCAACGGTGTGGCCCGTGCTCGTCGCGCTGTCGGTGGGCCAGGCTGTCGGCACCCTCTCGTTCGTGATCTTTCTCGTTGCCGTCGCGCGCGACCTGCATCTCGAGCGGAAGCTCGTGAAGGAGACCGCGGCCGCGCAGGCCGTGCGCGAGGCTGCAGAATCTGCGCAGGACGGACAGCCCGCGTCATGATTGTCGCAGGCGCAGGCTGTCGCGCGGCGCTGCTGGTCGAATCACGGGCCGCATTATTGTGTTCGGTCGCACGAAGCCTACGGTCAACCACGTGCTGACACGACCATCGGTACGTCGCATGCGAATGCGGGCGCTCCTGGTGGTCGTCCCGCTCGTCGCGTTCGGCTGTGGGCTGGCGGTCGAAGGCACCTTCGTTCCGGTCGTCGACGTGGCGACCCCCGCGGAGGCGGGCGCCGTGCTTCCCGAGGCGGGCGTGCTCACGGACGCGGCCGACACCGGCGCGGTGGACGACGCGACGTCCGCCGACGCGGCCGACGCCGGCGCCGACGCCGACGGTACCGACGCTGCCGCCCTCTGCGCGTCCGTCTGCGCCGACGCCGGCATCGGCACCTGCAATCTGGGCGGCACGTGCGGGATCGACTGCACGGTGGCGGGCGCGTGCACCGCAGCCGTCACGTGTCCGCCCGGCATCCCGTGCAAGGTGTCGTGCGCCGGTGGTTCGTGCACGGCGGCCATCGACTGCCGCCGCGCGACGTCCTGTACCATCGATTGCGCCGGCGCGGGCTCGTGCACCGGCGCCATCGGATGCAGCGGATCGAGCTGCGCCATCGGCTGCATCGGTGACGGCTCGTGCACCGGGCCCATCACGTGCGACGCATCGACGTGCGGGGTTCAATGTCCGTCCGCCGACTCGTGTACGGCGCCCATCGCTTGCACGGGAACGTCGTGCAACGTCGCGTGCACCGGAGCCCGCACCTGCATGGCGGGCGTCTGCTGCGATGCCGGAGCCTGCATCGGCGTGCACCCCGCCTGCAAATGAGGAGCGCTCGTCGCTCCGCGTGGCGGCGCATCGCGCGACGATGGCCGTTCCTCGTCGTCGCCGCAGGAAGTGCCGTCATTTTCGGGGTCGCGTGCACGTTTCCCGACGTGACGTTCGGCGTCGGAGACACGGACGCGAGTGTCCTCGACGCGACCACCGATGGCCGCAGCGACGGCGATGACATGACCGACGCGCCGAACGCCGAGGCCGGGGACGCGAGCGACGGCGGCGGCGGCGATGCGAAGCCTGGTCTCGACGCGGCCGCGGTCTGTCCTGCGCTGTGCGCCGATGCCGGCATCGGTAGTTGCACTCCGGGCGGCACGTGCACGATCACCTGCACTGCTGCCGACACGTGCCCGGGCGCGATCGCCTGCCCGGCAGGCATTCCGTGCGCGGTGACCTGCCTTGGCGCGCGCACGTGCGGCTCGACCGTCGATTGTTCGCAATCGACGGCGTGCAGCGTCGACTGCATCGGCGCCGACTCGTGCGTCAAGCGCATCTCGTGTGGCGGGAGCAAGTGCACGATCGGTTGCACCGGTGCGACCACCTGCAAGGGCCCGATCGGCTGCACCGCCGCCGACTGCCAGATCCATTGCTCCGAGATGGCCACCTGCAAGCAGCCCATCACCTGCACCGGCAACGCGTGCGCGGTCGATTGCGCAGGCCCCAACGCGTGTGCCTCGAACGTCGACAGCTTGTCGACGTTCACCACCATCAGCTGCGCCGGGGTGCTCTCGTGCGGCCGCGTGAGCTGCGGAGGAGCCACGTGCGGCGTGGGCTGCACCGGCGCCGGGAGCTGCGCCGGCGGCGTCTGCTGCGACGCCGGGAGCTGCGTCGGCAACACTCCGCCCTGCCAGTGAGCTGCTACGTAGCAGCGCCTCGGCGCGCTGCGGCCAGCCAGCGAAGGCCGTCGATGTCGCGGAACATGCCGACCGGGACACGTCGCCTCGTGACCACGGTCGCCTCGCGCAGGTGATGCGCAGCGAGCAGCTTGAGCGCGGTTCGCACCGGCGTCCGCTCGTCGATGGCGATGGGAGACGTCATCGCCGCGCGCACCTCGCCCATGTCGCCGCGCTGGGCGCGCGGGGTGCGCGTCGCGGAGCTTGCCTCGTGCACGAGACCGACGATGCGATGTCCCGCATCGACGATGGCGACGCTGTGACGACCACGGCCGTGCATCACCTCGAGCGCTTGCTCGAGCGAGACCGCTTCGGAGAAGACCACCGTACCCTCGGTCAGCATGCTGCCGACCTCGATGCGCTCGCCCCTGGGATCGTCGGCGGGCTCGAGAGGAGTATTCGGCAGCGTGCAGCTGACCGTGGGCGTGATGCCTTCCTCGATGGAGGTACACCGCACACAGCGGCAGCACTCCTCGACGCGCACCGACTGATCTCGCAGCCGGCAGAAGACGACGTGATCCGTCGAGACGGTGCCGTCTGCTGCGAGGACGTCGAGGCGCAGGATGGGATGCTTCACGTCCACCGTTGGTGCAAGGGGACGACCAGCGATCGCGCGGCGGCCAGACGTGACGAAAGGCCTAAAAAAGTGGCTTCCCGCTGCACGCCGTGCGGGCCGGTGCATTCGGTGCACCTGCGGGACGCTTCGACGGCGCCAGGCAGCGCTCCGAGACGACCGGCCTCTCGCTTGCAGCAGACGGCGTCATGTCGACCCCTTCGGTCACTCCGCGGCCGGTCCCGGGCTACCTCGAGCTGGGTCGTCCGCTCGACATCCTCGTCGTCGACGACGAGCGCAGCTCGCGCGACGGTCTCGCCCTCGCGCTGCGTGCTCTCGGTCACCAATGGAGGGTCGCAGCGAGCGGTGAGGACGCGCTGCTCGCCATTGCCGCGCGGCGTCCGGATGTCGTGATCAGCGACTGGCAGATGCCGGGCATGATGGGAGACGAGCTTTGCCGTCGCGCACGCAGCACCGACAAGAATGCACCGTACACGTACTTCATCATCCTCACTGCCTACAGTGATCGCGAGCACGTCCTCGCCGGAATGGCCGCAGGGGCGGACGACCACCAGTGCAAGCCGGTCGATCTCGACGAGCTCGAGGGACGCCTCCTCCGTGCCGCGCGCGTCGTCGCCCTCGACCACCGCGG
Source organism: Polyangiaceae bacterium (assembly GCA_043742085.1). Taxonomy (GTDB): domain Bacteria; phylum Myxococcota_A; class Polyangia; order Polyangiales; family Polyangiaceae; genus Labilithrix. The sequence continues at coordinate 521 of JAYTZB010000533.1, read as the reverse complement.
ACGCGAGCGGCTCCCGGCGAAGATCGACGCGACCTTCTCGCGTGTGCTCGCGCAGCTCGGGGAGACGGCCCTCCTCCTCAACCGCACCAGCCTGCTGCTCGGCAAGGCGACCGCGCCGAAGTGAGCGGTGCCGTGGCGGCAGAGGCGTGACGATCAGCTGAGCGACCGTCGGGATCAGCAGCGATCCCGACCGGCCCGTTTCGCGGTCAGGGGCGGAAGTTCATAGACCCGAGCGCGAACGTCGGCGGCAGCTCGTAGTGCAAGCGACCGTGCGGATGATGCGCCGCGTGCCGGTCGCACCAGAGCTGCTTGCGCATCGTCTTCGTCTGCGTGGCCACGCAGTCCGCGCACGGGGCCTCGATGCCCGGCTCCACGTGCGTGTGGTGGTCCTTGGGACGCACGACGAGCACCGGACAGCCTGCGTGACGAACCACGTTCCCTGCCACCGATCCGAGCGCGAGGCGCTCCACGCCGGTGCGATCCGCGGTCCCGACGACCAGCAGATCAGCTCCGAGGGTCGC
>JAYTZB010000532.1:0-4552 GCA_043742085.1 Polyangiaceae bacterium | reverse complement strand
CCGAGCGCGGTCGTGGCCGGCACCGCAGGTACGGCGGCCCCGAGCGGTGTGAACGCAAGCGCCCTCGTCGTGAAGAGCGGTGGGCGGACGGGGACGCCGATCGCCTCCAGCGCGGGGAGCGCGGGGAGCGGGAAGGGAACGAAGCCTGGCGCATCGAGCGCGGCGTCGGGACCTTCGGCTCCAGCCGCGTCGGCCCACCCCGGCGCATCTGCGCCCCCCGGCGCACCGACCACCGATCCCGCAGGTTTCATCAAGGTGCGTGAATGATGCATGGATCACGCGCCGCTTCGCAGCGTCGCGCCGCGGTGATCGCTCTGCTCTGCGCGTCGTTCGTCGCGGTGGGCGCCACGGAGGCACGCGCCGACGACGGCGACCCGGCGTCGACGACGGCGCCCAGGATGGACAACCGTGCGCGCGCGCAGCAGCTCTTCGACAGCGCCCTCGCCGACGCAGAGGCCGGAAATCTGGCGTCCGCGTGCCCCAAGTTCCTCGCGAGCCAGGAGGCCGATCCCAAGACCAGCACCCTCCTCAACCTCGCCAGCTGCTACGAGAAGAACGGCCAGACCGCGAGCGCATGGGGCGCCTTCCGCGAGGCGGAGGGCCTGGCTCGCAAGGTCGCGCGCGCCGACTGGGAGAGCGCCGCGCGCAGCCACGCCGAGGCCCTCGAGCCGAAGCTCGTGCGGCTCACCATCCAGGTCCCCGAGGCGAGCCGCGTGCCCGGGCTCGTCGTCGCGCGCGATGGCTCGAAGCTCGGCGCCGGCGAGTGGGGCGTCGCGATTCCCGTCGACCCGGGTGAGCACGTCGTCGCGGCCAGCGCGATGGGACGTGCGCCGTGGGAGACGCGCAGCTCGGTGCGCGAGGCGAGCGGCACCGTCGCGATCCCGGTCCTCGAGGTCCTACCGCTCGAGATGGTGCCGCCTCCCGCTCCCTCCGGCGGCGTCGACACCACCGCGCGCCCGCAGACGTGGTGGACGCCGCTGCGTACCGCCGGCGTCGTCATCGGAGGCGCCGGCGTGATCGGCCTCGTGACCGGTGGCGTGCTCGGGCTCGCCGCCAAGAGCAAGTACGACGAGGCGCATGCACTATGCACGAATGGTGCACGGGGCTGTCCGTCGAGCGCCGTCAGCGACTCCGATTCGGCCCACGGCATGGCGACGGGCGCCACCGTCGTCTTCGTGGTGGGCGCCGCGGCCGCGCTGGGCGGCGCCGCGCTCGTCCTCTTCTCGCCGCTCTCACCGCCTGCGTACGCAAAGACCGGCTCCGCTCCGCCCGCGAAGACGCAGGGCGCGAGCGCTGCGTTGCACTTCGGTCCAGGCGCCATCGAGCTCGACGGCCGATGGTGACCCGAGCTCGCGGTCGCTGGGCGCCGCTCCTGATGGTGTGGACGCTCATCGCGTGCGGCGCGGGCTCGGCGGCATGCGCTGCGGTCTTCGGCTTCGAACGCCTCAGCGAGGAGGGCGCATCGGCCGAAGGCGGCTCTCCGGAGACGTCGACGACGAACGACGCGAGCGTGGACGGCACGCTGCCCGAAGCCGGCCCGACGTGCACTGCGCTCGGCGTTCCCGATCGCCCGCCCGCGGCCGACGGCGGCGGTGCCGCGCTGGCGCCCATTCACATGGCGGTGAAGCTCCTCGACTTCGGCATCGCCAAGGGCACGGCGGTCCCCGGGTTCAACCTCGATCACGCCTGCTCCTCATCGGTCGCAACGAGCACGTGCGCCACGAAGATCGACGAAGCGACCTTCGACACGTACGGCAAGGACAAGAACGACCGGGGCCTCGACAACTCCGGCTACGGGTTGATCGCCTATATCTCGTATCTCGGCCCCTCCTTCACGCCGCTCTCGATCAACGATCGACTCGGCGCGGGTGAGTACGGGGTGGTGCTGCGGCTCGCCGAGTGGAACGGCACGAACGAGGACGAGAGCGTCATCGTGGAGATCTTTCCCGCCATTGGCGCGTGGAACCACCCCGAAGGCGGCGCGCTCACGCCGGGCGCGAAGCCGGCGTTCGCCTACGACGATCAGTGGATGCGCGATCGCCGCTTCCAGAACGTCGTCGACGCGTCGCGCATCAAATCCGCCAACGCGTGGGTCACCGGCGGCCAGCTCGTCGCGTCGTTCCAGAGCGTGACGCTGCCGATCAGCGTGCCCGATGACAAGAAGCCGCTCGACGTGATCATCCAGGAGGCCTACCTCGCCGGAGCGCTCGTCCCGGACGGCACCTCGTGGCGCCTGCAAGACGCGACGCTCGGTGGGCGCTGGCGCACCTCCGACATCCTCGGGCAGGTCCGCACCATCTTCATCAAGGACACCCTGGGGCTGAACAATGTCGTCCTCTGCGATCCCAAGCTCGCGCCCGACGTCTACGGCGCCGTGAAGAAGGAAGTCTGCGACGGTCGCGACATCCGCAGCGCGAGCGCGGACGACGGGAAGAACCTCCCGTGCGACTCGTTCTCCGCGGGAATTCTCGTCGACACGTACGCCGTCGCCGTCCCGGGGCCCTTCGCCGATCTCCCCACCATCACCCCCGCGCGCTGTCAAAAGGACGGCTCCGTGCCCGAGGGGGACGACTGCGCCCCCGCGTTTCCGTGACCCACCACCGGCGTGCTAAAGGATCGATGATGCTCCTCCGAGGACGACCGTTCGCGCTCGCCGGCGTGCTTGCGCTAGCGCTCTCGGGGACCGCCGCTGCGTGCGGGAGCAGCGACCCGGGCGCGACGACCACCACGCCCGACCCGGTACCCGAGGCGGGCCTCCCCGACGTCGCCGATGCAGCGCCCGCGACCGCTCCCTTGTGTGTCGACGGCAAGCCCGTCGCCTGGCCGCCCGGGCCCTACGAGATAGGCATCACGTCCGTCTTGCCGCCGGACCTCGCGTTCGACGGTCCGAGCGGGACGGTGAAGCTGAAGGACTACTTCGAGCCGTGCGCGCCGCGCTCGCGCTTGCTCGTCATCCGCTCCGCCGCCGCCTGGTGCGGGCCGTGCGGATGGCACGCCTCGCACACCACGCGCACGCTCGGCGAAGCGCGCTTTGCCGATCGCCTCCTTCTCCTCGACCTCCTCATCGCCGATGAGGACAACATGCCGCCCGACGCGGCAGCGGCAACGCGCTGGGGCAAGCGCATCGACGCGCCGGCGGGGCTGATGCCCAGGGTCGCGTTGGATGCAAAGTACACGTTCTCGACGGTGCTCCCTGCGAAGAACGTGCTGCCCGAGTACGTCCTCGTCGACACGCGCACGATGAAGGTGCGCACGGTCATCACCAACCCCGATCCGCAGACGCTGAGCGGGTACGTCGCCGTCGAGCTCGCGTCGCTCGACGGCCTGCCGCGGATCGATCTCCCCGAGCGCACGCTCCACGACGGCCTCCTCACCGACGACGAATTCGATCAGCTCCAGGACATGAAGCTGCCCGGCGCGCCGCCCGTCGATCCGACGAACGAGTATGGCGACTTGGCCGCGGCCGCTGCGCTCGGAAAGACGCTCTTCTCGGACACGATGCTCTCGCCGGGAAACACCGTCTCGTGCAGCACGTGCCACGATCCGCTGAAGTCGCTCGCCGACGGGCTTCCGCAAGCGGTCGGCGTCTCCAAGGGCGACCGCAACTCGCCGGCCATCGCCCTCGCCGCGCATGCGCGCTGGCAGTTCTGGGACGGCCGCGCCGACACGCTCTGGATGCAGGCGCTCGGACCCTTCGAGAACCCGAAGGAGTTCGCGTCGAGCCGACTGCGCGTCGTGCAGCGGATCGCCAAGAGCTACGCCGCCGAGTACGCGGCGGTGTTCGGTCCGAAGTACACGCTCCCCGATGTCAGCATGCTCCCCATGGACGGGAAGCCCGGCGACGCCGCGTACGACGCGCTGCCGCAAGCGAAGCGCGACGAGATCACGCGCGTCTACGTCAACGTCGGCAAGGCCATCGCGGCGTTCGAGCGAACGCTGCGCGTGATGCCCAACGATCTCGACCGTTACGCCGGCGGCGACCTCACCGCCATCCAGGGCACGCAGCGCATGGCGCTGCAGGAATTCTTCAAGGCGGGGTGCATCCAGTGCCACTGGGGACCCCGCCTCACCGACGACGCGTTCCACGCCATCCGTTTCCCGACCGGCCGGCAGGACCTCGTCGCGGATCAGGGACGCGCCGCAGTGCTGCTCGGGCTCGCGACCTCCGAGTTCGTCGCCTCGACGAAGTGGAGCGACGCTCCGTCGGCCGCGAAGCCGCTCGCGTTCACCGTCGCGCCGCCGTCGATGGTCGGCGCGTTCAAGACGCCGTCACTGCGCGGTGTCTCGACCTCCGCGCCGTACGGTCATGGTGGCACGCTGCTGACCCTGCTCGACGTGGCGAAGCACTACGGGCAGCGCGCGCAGCAGGTGGCGCCGGCGAATGCCGTCGGCACCGTCGAGGAGTGGATCCCCACCTTCGACACGAACGTCCAGAACCAGCTCCCGCAGCTCCTCGACGTGATGACCGCCGACGTCGTCGTGCCCTGAGCTCCGAGCGGTCAGCGCGCGCGATCGATCACGTCGAGCATTCCGTCGAAGGCATCACGCATCG
>JAYTZB010000531.1:0-2966 GCA_043742085.1 Polyangiaceae bacterium | reverse complement strand
CAGCGCATCGGCGATGGGACCGACGGGCGGGCTCGCGAGGACGTCGCGCAGGAAATCGTAGTGGCGGCCGAGCGCGGTCACCATGTACGCGGCGCCGTTGCGACGCGTCGCGATGGCGGCGCGCGCATCGGTGACGAGCACCGGCGCGGCCCGCGGATCGGAGGCGATGTCGACGAGCGTCTTCGTCGCGCTCTCGTCCTCGAGGGTGCCGAGCTCGCGGAGGAGCAAGCGCTGCGCAGTGGCGAGGCTCGCTTCGCGGTTGAGCACCGCCTCGGAGATCTGCAGCGCGAGCGGAGCCGCGCCGCCCGGACCAGGCAGCGCCTTGTACGTGTCGGCGTGCGCTACGCAGCTCTTGATCGGCTCACCAAAGGAGCCATTGAAAGACACCTGACCGGTCTTCGCGTCGAGGACCACGATCTTGCCGTCCTCGTCGCAGAGGAGGACGCCGCCCTGGACGGCCTCGCCGCCGATGAGATCGGACGCGTGCGTGTGGACCCATGCGAGCTGACCGCGCGTCGCTTCGAAGCCGAGCACGAGCCGGAAATACGTGGCGTAGAAGCGGCTCGAGTCGATCCCGAGCGGCCCCTCGGGCGCGCTCGGCCGCGCGAAGAGACGATCGCGATCGCGCGCGTTGGCGACGGCAGGAAGCTTCTCGGTGCCGGGCACGAAGAGGCGCGGGGTGCCGGGCAGCTCGCGCGCCGGAATGCCGACGCGGTTGGCGCCGCCCTGCGAGGCCATGCGGATCTTGTCGTCGAAGCGGACGTACGACACCTCGCCGAAGTACACCGCGCCGCCGATCTGATCAGCGCGCGAGACCTTGTCGCGCAGCGTGACGCGTCCGAGCTCGTCGCCCGTCGCGGCGTCGATGGCGCTCACGTACTGGTTCGACCACGGAACGAGGATGACGCCCGCGACGACCGCGGGATCGCCGACTGCCTTGTCGGTCTCGATCTGGCGCTTCACGCTGCCGTCGCGGCCGACGACCAGGATCGTCGAGCCGGTGCCGCGCGAGAGCGTGACCGCGGTGATGGTGCCGTCGTCACCCGCGCCGAGGAGCGCGACGCCGCCGCTGGGCCGTGCCCAGAGGCGCCTGCCGCTCGAGGCTTCGAGCGCGAAGATCTCGCCGTTGCCCGAGCCGACCACCACGCCGCCCGCGATGATGGGACGCGCATCGAGCGCGTGCTGGAACGTCCAGTTGGCGCCACCCGAGAGCGGCAGACCGATCAGCTTGTCGTTCTTGGGGCCGGCGACGGCGACCACGAGGTCGGCCTTCGCGCCCGCGGGCGCGTTCTTGAGGCGCGCCTGCACCTCGCCGATCGATTTCCCCTGATCGTCGAGCCAGTTCGTGGAGAAGGTCCCGGGATGCGAGACGTCACTCGCGCACGACGCGGTGGCCACGCCCAGAGCGAGGACGGGAGCGAGGACGATCGAAGCGGAGAGCGTGGCGCCGATGAGCTTCATCACTTGCCTCCTGCCGTCGCCATGACCGCCTGGTCGATAGCCTGTCGAACACGCGGCGAGAACCCGGCGGGAACAATGCGCTTCTGCACGTCCTTCAAGAACTTGTTGCCCTCGAGCGTGCCCTGCTCGCGGATGCGGCCGACGATCTTCACCTTCGCGTCGTCGTTCACGTCGGCGGCGGGGCGGAAGAGCACCTGATCGAGACCGCCGGTCACGACGTCGAAGGGCACCTTCCCCAGCTTCGCGGCGAGCAGCTCGCACTGTTCGACGTTGCACAGCTGCCCAATCGAGACGGCGGCCTCGTTGACGCGGTGATCGAGCGCGACGAAGAGCTCCGGCACGGCGTCCCTGGCCTTCATGGCGCCGAGGCCGCTGGCGGCGGTGCCGCGGACGACTGCGTCACCGTCGGAGAGCGCGCGCTTCATGGCGGTGGCGGCAGCGGCGCCCTTGGTGCGCGTGAGCGACTTCACCGCCGCGCGTCGAACCTTGGCGTTGCGATGCACGGCGTATTGCGCGAGGGCGGCGCTGCCGGTCTCCGACTCGAGGTCACCGAGCGTCTCGATCGCGGACTGCGTGAGCGGCAGCGACATGCCACGCGTGAGGATCTCGGCGACGACGGGCGCAGCAGCGGCGCCGCCCGGTCCTGCGAGGCGAGCCTCGTCCAGCGCGTCCTTGATCTGGCCTTCGTCACCCGACTTGAGCTTGGCGACGATGGGCTTCACGTCGATGGCCGCCGGGGCGCCTGCGGCCGCGCCCGTGGACTTCCGGTCCTTCTTGTCGGCGGGCTTGTCGGCGGGCTTCTGGGCGAAGGCCTGAGACGACAGCAGCACGAGCGCGAGGGCGCCGATCGCGAGGGTCGAAGCGAGGGTCGAAGCGAGGATGGACGATCGAGACGTCCGAGCCGAGCGGGACGGAAAAAGACGCATGCGCAACATGGTAGAGCCCCCGTGTCTGCGCCCCGAATAACACGAAAACGAGCGGCTGCGGGAATCACCCCGTGCTATCCCGAGTCGAATGCCGTCGGTCCCTCCGCCCCCCGACAGCACGCCGCCCGATCCGACGACGGAGGAGCCGAGCGCGTCGCGCGAGTCGCGCCGTCCGTCCGAGGCGCGCGGACCCGTGAAGCGGCCGCGCTACCTCCTCCTTGCGCTGATCGGCGCGCTCGTGTTCGGCGCGGGCTGCTGGATGGACGGCTGTGGCCGCCTCGCGTTCTATCGCGGAGAGCAGGATCAGTCGCTCGCGCTCAACGCCTCGATCAAGGCCGACACCGATCGCAACCGCGCCGAGGCCCTCTACCATCGCTTCACCGAGGTGGCAGACGCCGCGCGCAAGCGCGCCATCCCGCTCGCCGCCGCGACGTTCGTGCTCGGCGCGGCGCTCCTCGCGCTCGGCTCGCGCGCGCTCGCCGGCAAGACCAACACCCGCGGCGCGCTCGTGCAGGTGGTCATCGCGCAGGCCGCGGTCGTGGGCCTCGCCTACTACCTCACCGCCGACATCCGCAACGC
>JAYTZB010000530.1:0-2524 GCA_043742085.1 Polyangiaceae bacterium | reverse complement strand
GGGGTTCGCGTCCGCAGCATCACGCTCTTCCTCTTCGGCGGCGTCTCGAACATCGAGCGGGAACCGCCGTCGCCGAAGGCGGAGTTTCTCACGGCCATCGCCGGACCGATCACGAGCATCCTCCTGGGGTTCGGATTCCTCCTCGCCGCCTCCTTGACCACCGCCGTATCGCTGAAGGACACCGGGACGGCCTGGAGCGGATTCGCTCAGCTCGGCCCTCTCGAGACGCTGCTCGTGTGGCTCGGTCCGATCAACATCATCATCGGGGTCTTCAACCTGATCCCGGCATTCCCGCTCGATGGCGGGCGCGTGCTGCGGTCGATCCTCTGGGGCCTAGGTGGCGACCTGCGACTCTCGACGCGACGAGTCTCGTCCATCGGGCAGACGTTCGGCTGGCTCTTCATCGTGGCGGGAATCGCGATGGTGTTCGGGATGCGCGTGCCGTTCTTCGGGACGGGGCTGGCTAGCGGCGTCTGGCTCGCGTTCATCGGCTGGTTTCTGCGGAGCGCGGCATCGCAGGCGGACACTCGGCTCGCCATCGAGGAGGCTCTTGCCGGTCACACCGTCGCGGAGCTCATGCGACGAGGAGGTGCGGTCGTCATCCCCGAGCTACCGCTCACGATGCTCGTGCACGACTACTTCGTGCGCTCCGACGAGCGTGCTTTCCCCGTAGTGCGTGACGAGCGACTCGTCGGCGTCATCTCCATCTCGGATGTGCGCGCAGTGCCGCCCGCGGAGTGGGGGGCGACCACCGTGGCGGCGGTCATGCAGACCTTGGAGTCTGTGACGACCGCAACGGCCGAGGAGCCTCTCGTCAAGGCGTTCGAGCAGCTCGCGCAGCGTGATGTCGATCAGCTCCCGGTGCTCGAAGGCGCTCGGCTGGTCGGCATGCTCCAGCGGCGCGACGTTGCGCGGTGGCTGGAGCTCGCGTGGGGGCCAGTCGGCGGGACGCAGCAGCGCTCGCGGCCTGGGAATCGGCCGGCCTCGACCGTTACGTCTCCAGCCTCCGCAGCACCCCCGTTCTCCGTCGCTGGGGAGCATCCTCGGTCGACCTGAAGTGGCTACGCGTTTTCTCTCTACTACCGTCCTGGGGCCCCGATGACGCAGCGAAAAGCGAGTCCCGTTCCTTTCCGCAAGATCGCAGTCGCCACTGACTTCCTACTGACCTCCGCAAACGCGGTGAAGTTGGCGAGCGCCATCGCGACGAAATGCGCGGCCGAGCTTACTGTCGTCAACGTCGTCGAGCCCGCCGCCTATCCGCAGATCGGGCCCGACACCGCGGCCTTGAAGCGGATTGCACAGGGCACGCTCGACGCCACGCTCGTTCGCGTCCGCGACGACGTCCCGACGGCCCGCGGCGTGCTGCTCGTCGGCCGCCCTGCCGAAGAATTGATCGCATTCGCGGAGAAGAACGAGGTTGATCTCGTGGTCAGCGGGACGCACGGCCGCAAGTCCCTCGATCGCTGGTGCGTTGGGAGCGTCGCAGAGAAGATCATCCGGTCCTGTCATGCGCCGGCGCTCATCGTGCACGACGCCGCGCCGGACTTCCGCCGGTTCCTGGTCGCGACGGATCTCAGCCCGTCGTCGGAGCGCGCCGTCGAGCTCGCCGCGCGCCTGGCCGCAACGTACGGCGCTCGAATGACGCTGCTCCACGCGCTGAGCGGCGACATGCCGGTCGATGCGATGGAGGCCGCGCGAACGCGCCTCGAAGAGGTTGCGGCCGGCATTCGCGAGCTCGCGCCGGAATGCGATGTTCTCGCTCGACACGGGAGTACGTGGTCTGAAATTTCCGACGAAGCCGCGAAAGGCAGCTACGACCTCGTGGTCATCGGCACCCACGACCGCAGCCCTCTCTCCAAGTGGCTCCGCGGGAGCGTCGCCGAGAAGGTCGTACGCTCTTCTCTGCCACCCGTGCTCTCGGTGCGAGCGTCGGACGAAGGCTCTGCTCCCGACTGAGCCTCACTGCCTGCCGCTCAGCGCATGATGCAATCGGGGGCACTGGACGGAGCCAGGACGTTCGGGTCACCCACTCTCAGCGACTGCGAGCGCGGGTGATACCCGCTGCACTTCGTAGACTGCGACACATTCGCGGCTAGGTCACTCGCTCGTCTTCGGGGCTGACCGGGCGCGCCGCGCGATCAGGCATGCTCGGGATGCCGTTGAGACGACACGGCAAGCTGGCGATGAACCTCGATGAGGCGCGCCGCCGATACGAGCTGCGCCTCGAGCGCGTCGAGGTCGACGGGCTTTCGCTGGTAGTGGTCCGCGCCCGCCTCCATTCCCGCGAAAAGATGCTCACGGTCGTCGAAGCCGGTGAGGAAGATGAAATACGTGTAGGGAGCATCGTTGGCGGTACTGCGGATCGTCTTGCAGAGCTCGGCCCCGCTCATACCCGGCATGTCCCAATCGCTGATCACGACGTTCGTCTGGCCCCCTACCATTGCCCGAAGAGCCTCGTCGCCATCCGACGCGACACGACATCCGTGACCAATCGATCGAACGAAGCGGGCAAGACTGTCACCTG
>JAYTZB010000529.1:0-4149 GCA_043742085.1 Polyangiaceae bacterium | reverse complement strand
GACGACGCACTCGCGACCGGGTCGCGTTTGCAGGTCGACGCCGTGCGGGTGTTGGGCCGATGGGACCCCAGGCGGCTCGACCAGGTGATCTCCGGCCTCCTCTCGAACGCGCTGAAGTACGCCCCCGGGACGACAATCGTGATCGAGGTGGCGCACGACGGCCCGGACGCCAAGCTGATGGTGCGTGACCACGGCCGCGGCATTCCTCCGGAGGCGCTCCGGCGCGTGTTCGAGCGCTTCGAGCGTGCAGTGCCGACCGACAGCTATGGCGGCTTCGGCGTTGGTCTGTACGTTGCGCGAGAGATCGTCGAGGCCCACGGTGGCGCTATCGAGGCCATCGCGACCGGTCCGTCCGGGGGGACGACCATCGTGATGAGGCTCCCGGTAGCGCGTCCGGACGGCGTCGCAAACGTACCCGGTGCCGTGGGCTGATGGCGAGCGCCGCGCGAATTCTGGTCGTGGACGATGACCGCGACGTTCGCGAGTCGCTGCACGACGTGCTCGAGCACCGCGGCTACGTCGTCGTCCAGGCGGTCGACGGTGCGGACGCGATCGAGCAGATGCGAGGTGCCACGGAGCTGCCAGACCTGATCCTGCTCGACCTGATGATGCCGCGGATGAACGGCCGGGAGTTTCGCGAGGCAATGGTGAGCGAGGGCCGCTTCAGAGGAGTGCCGGTCCTCGTGATCTCCGCGGATGTCGACGTGGGGACGAAGGCCGCAGCCATGGGTGTAGACGCCTACCTCGTGAAGCCGTTCGCGCTTCGCGAGCTGCTCGAGCTCGTCCGCATGCTCGTCGGCGCGAAGGGACCCTGAACTCTGGTTCCAGGGGGGTCAGCGCATCCGAATCTACGTCAGAAGACTTCCGGCGCGACGACGCGCGCTAACACGGGCGCGAACTGCTCGAGCAGAACGATTTCCGCATCCGAGACTGCGTGCGAGACGTGATCGAAGTGGCAAATGGAGCCGAAAGGCGTGCCGTCGGCGTTGCGCACGAGCGTGCCGCAGTAAGCCTGCACGTCGTCTCGTAGTGGCAGCCCCGCGACGCGATCGTCCTTGCTCGCATCATTCGTTGCGAAGCTCGCTCTGTCTCGCTGAACGATCCAGCACAGCGTCGTCTCCACAGCCACTTCGCCGCCATTGGTCGTCGTCGGCTCGAGTCGGTCGACGAGCGCTACACTTCGGAGGCGGGGCCCGTCGTACCGGTAGAGCGCCGTGTAGCGGAAGGGGGTCCGAGCGTTGAGCACGCGCAGCACGCCGACGACTCCATCTCGGGTGAGTATTCCCTCCAGGTCCGTCACGGTCGGCATGCGCGTAGCGGGGCTCGCAGGAGCTGCCAAGCTCGCCATGAGGTGTACGAGCGCCTCGGCATCGATCGGCTTGCTCGTGTGAACAGCGAATCCTGCCGCGATGGCCTTTGCGCGATCGCGCTCGCCAGCGTGCCCCGTCACGGCGACGGCGGCAACGTGCTCCATTCCAGGGATGCCGCGGATCTCTCCCAGGAGCTCGTAGCCGTCCATGTCCGGGAGCGTGATATCGAGAAGGAGAACGTCGGGGGTCAAGCTGCCTAGAAGCTCAATCGCGGCACGTCCAGTGTGAGCGAGGCTCACGTTTGCGCCGCATCCGCTGAGCAGCATCCCGAGCATCTCTGCGCTGTCGACATCATCGTCAGCGACGAGGACGGAGATTCCGGCGAGGGGCCGACCCTGCATTTCGTGGACGCTACCACCGGATCCCGAGCGATGCGACTCGTTCGAAACGGCGCCTCCGGCACACGTTCTGGCGTGGGACAACGCGGTGAAAGGCGCCGGGAATCGAATCCCATGGCTCGCGGTTGCAGCGTCATGACGACGCTCGTCCCGCCGCAACTGTCGCGCTTCGCGTGGCCCGCCGCGTTCGTGGCGGTCGCTGCGATGACGTTCGGATACCTGCACGACGTCCGACCGAAGGCGGCCTCCGAGGTCCGCATCGAGCACCCGACGCCGACGGTGGTCAAGGAGCTGCGCGACCTCTCGCGCCTCGAGACGCTGTCGCTCCACGTCGAGAAGGTGATCGACGTGAAGGATCGCCAGACGCGCCTCTACGGCCTCGTCGACGCCGAGGACTCGCTCCTCTTCGTCGCGACCGGCGAGGTGGTGCTGGGCGTCGATCTCGGGAAGCTCGCCGATGCCGACGCGCGCTACGACGAGGCGACGCGTACGGCGTACATCCATCTCCCCGCCCCCGAGGTGCTCTCGACGCGCCTCGACGAGCCCCACTCGTACGTCCACGCCCGCGCCACCGACGTGCTCGCGAAGCGGAACGAGGCGCTCGAGTCGATCGCGCGCCGCGATGCCGCCATCGCGTTCGAGGCCGTGGCAAAGGATCCGAAGAACGTCGACCGCGCGAAGGCGCAGGCGGAGAAGCAGCTCCGCGGCCTCGGGCACGCGTGGGGAGCGCGCGACGTCGTCATCACGTGGCGTCCCGACGCGGGCAGCAGCGCGATCCCCGCGACTATGCTTTGATCATGCGATGAGCTTTCGCACCGGCCTCGCTCTCGGGACGTCTCTCGCCATCACGGTCCTCGCCTGCGGCGGAGGCACGACCAGCACCGTCGGCGACGGCGGTACCAGTGGAGGCACGAGCGGCGGTACCAGCGGAGGCGGCAGCGGAGGCACGAGCGGAGGCACCACGTGCTCGACCGCAACGCTGCCCGGCGATCGCGCGTGCGTCCCGAGCACAGCGCGCGCTGGATCCCCGATCACCATCGCGGTCGACGCGAAGGACGGATGCCTCGGTTGCTTCACCACGTTCGACCCGTGCAAGGTCGTCGTGAGCGGCACCGACATCACCGTGACGATGGTGACGAAGACGTGCCCGCCGCCCGGCGATCAGGCATGCCCTGCGATCTGCGCGCTGCCCGCCACCACGTGCACGCTCCCGGCGCTCGCCGCCGGCACGTACACGGTGAACGTCGCCGGCGAAGGCCCCCGCACCGGTCTGCCGCCGCGCCAGCTCGTCGTCACCGCCGATGCGAAGGAGAGCTCGTGCAAGCTCCCGATGCCCGGCACGCAGCCCTCGATGCTCGACGTCGGCGCTTATTCGAAGAGCTGCTCGACCGACGGCGATTGCCAGACCGTGACCGTCGGCGACGTCTGCTCGCCCTGCAAGTGCCCGGGCGACGCAATCGCCAAGACGTCGGGCGGGGCGTACGCCGGTGACTACCGCGCGCACGCATCGCAATGCCATACCGACACGTCCGGCATTCAGTGCGCGGCGTGCGCACCGACCAAGGCGACGTGCACGATCATGCCGAACGCGCTGACGGGCACGTGCGAGCTGAAGCCCGGCACGTAGCCGGGCCCCAGCGGAGCGAGCGCGCCGCGACGGGTGCGTCGCGTCGCGTCGCGCGATCAGCTCACTTCACGTCGTGCTTCACGTCGTTCTTGATGTCCTTGGCACCCTCCTTAGTGTCGTGAGCGACATCCTTGGCGGCGTCCTTGGTCTTCTCGGCGGCGTTGTCGACGTGCTCACCGGCGCGCTGCATCGGGCCTTCGGCAGGCTTCGCGCGATTGCGATGGCACGCTGCCGTGCTGAGGACGAAGAGAGAGACGGCGAAGATGGAAGCGATTTGCGTCTTCATTCTCGAGGCTCGAGGCAAGATCACGGCCAGCGCCAGAACGGCGAGAGAGCCCGCGGAAAGGCGACCGCGACCGTGCGGGTTTGTCGGCGCGAGCTCGGTCTGAGGCAGGTTTGTCCCGCTCAACGGCACGGTCGAGGCGCGCCTTCGGGGTCGACGATCGGCAGCAGCGCCTGCACCTTGTCGCAGAGCTCGCGTCTCGACTCCGCGCGGATCGTCACGTGACCGACCTTGCGCCCGGGGGCGCCGTCCTTGCCGTACGCGTGGAGATGCGCGCCCTCCACGGCAAGGACCGCATCCTTCGGCGGAAGCTTGGAGATGGCGTTGATCATCGCCGAGCACCCCAGCATGCGCGTCGAGCCGAGCGGCAGACCGAGGATCGCGCGGACGTGGTTCTCGAACTGGCTCGTCTCCGCGCCTTCGATGGTCCAGTGACCCGAGTTGTGCACGCGCGGCGCCATCTCGTTCGCGACGAGCTCGCCGCCGGTGATGAACAGCTCGATCGCCAGCATGCCCACGTAGTCGAGCTCG
>JAYTZB010000528.1:0-12100 GCA_043742085.1 Polyangiaceae bacterium | reverse complement strand
CGCGCCGCTCGATCGCTCGGAATGAGCGAGAGCACCTTCCGATCCCGCATGAAAAGGCTTGGTTTGAAGGCCTGAAGGCAGGGCTGGGAGAGCGCCTCGCGGGCGGGTACGCTGGGTGACGATGGTAGCGAGCGCCGGTTCAAGACCGGCACGAGTACCTGCGCTCACGAAGTACGAAGTGCTCGAGGAGCTCGGGCACGGCGGGATGGCCACGGTTTACCGTGCGCACGACAAGCGTCTTGGCCGCGATGTGGCGATCAAGGTCCTCCATCCGCACCTCCGCGAGAGCCGCGAGATCGCGCACCGCTTCGAGGCCGAGGCGAAGGCCGTCGCCAAGCTGCGTCATCGGAACATCGTCGAGGTCTTCGACGTGTCCTCGGCCGACGAGGACGAGCAGTACCTCGTCGTCGAGTTCGTCCGCGGCAAGACGCTCCGCAAGCTTCTGCAGGAGGCCGGCGCGCTCCCTCCCGAGGTCGCGGCGGCGCTCGCCCTCGAGCTGCTCGGCGCGCTCGCGCATGCTCACAGTGCAGGCGTCGTGCACCGTGACGTGAAGCCGGAGAACGTCCTCCTCGAGCATCGCAGCGCCGACACGCCGCCCAACACGTCGTCCCCGACGCCGACGCCCCTTCCGACGACGTCGCCGACGACGACCCAGACGTCGCCCAGCGCCGCGAGCCGGCGCACGCCCGTCGACTCGAATCGCGGCGAGCGCATCGCCGTGAAGCTCACCGACTTCGGCATCGCGAAGCTCCTCGACGCGCAGGGCGTGACCTCCACGGGTCAGGTCCTCGGCAGCCCCGCGCACATGGCGCCCGAGCAGATCGAGGGCGGCGACGTCGACGGACGCGCCGACGTCTTCGGCATGGGCGTTCTCCTCTACGAGTGCATGGTCGGGCACTTGCCCTTCGAGGGGAACAACCCGGCGCAGGTGCTGCGGCGCGTCCTCGACGGCATCTACCCGAGCGCGGAGCGCGAGCGCCCTTCGATCGGCAAGATTTACAGCCAGATCCTCGATCGCGCGCTCGCTCGGCAGGCCGAGGATCGCTACGACAACGCCGAGCAGATGCGGGAGGCGCTCTCGACCGAGCTCCTCCGCCTCGGCGTTGCTGCGCCGCGCACCGAGCTCGAGGCGTACTTCGACGATCCCGAGGGCTGGTCCGCCGAGCACGAGAAGCGCCTCATCGGAAAGCTATGCACGCTCGGCGGAGACGCGCGAAAGCGCGGCGATGCCGTCGCTGCCGCGGCCGACTACAACCGCGCGCTCGCGTACGATCCCAACGATCCGCAGCTCCTCCGCATCGTCGCCAGCATGCATCGCGCCGAGGCGCGCATGCGCATCGCGCGCCGTGCGACACCGCTCGTCTTCGGCGCGATCGCGCTCGGCGTCGGTGCGTTCTTCGTCGCGAAGGCCCTCAAGGGATCGCCGGTGGGCATGGCCTTGCCCGGCCCGTCCTCCGCGAGCTCGACGCTGGTGGCGAACGGCGGGCTGCCGAGCGCAACCCCGTCGACGAAGCCGGCGCTCACGTCACCGGCGCCCTCCGAGCATCCGGCGCTCGCGCTGGGAGCCGTGAAGCCGCCGCTCGCATCGACGCTCGACGCCGGTCTCGCGAAGAAGCGCTCGGTCACGTTCGCTTCGCTGCAACCCCAATACGGCGTGGTCATGAGCATCGACGGCGTCCGCGGGCCGGAGCCGGGTCCCGGCTTCACGTTCATGCTCCCCGACGAGAAGGCGCACTCGCTCTCGTTCACGTGCCAGGACCGCGACGGCAACGAGCTCTGCGTCTCGAAGACCATCCCCGTGGCCGCAGGCGACACCGAGCAGACCCTCGACGTGCAGCTGGCCATCCTCCCGGCGAAGCTCGTCGTCGAAGGTGACCCGGGAAGGTCGTACGGCATCGAGGAGGTCCCCAACATCACGCTCGCCTCGGGCGTGGCTGCGGAGATCCCGATGCGTGCCGGTCAGGCCGCCCAGGTGGTGACCATCTTCGATCGCTCGGACCCCGAGAAGCGCAAGAAACAAGCCCTTCGCGCCGGCCGACAGCACGTCGTGTCGTTCAAGAATCCGTAAGGCTGTAGACTCGGCGCATGCGGGCCCTGCGCCGCCTCGTCCCTCGCTACGCACGTCACGCGCTGCTCGTCGCCACGTTCGTCGTCGTCGTCCTCGGGGCACGCACGGCGTCGGCACAGGGCCGCGTCGACGTCGAGAAAGCGCGCGCCGCGTACCTGGCTCGGAACTACGCGGAGGCGGAGGAGCGACTGCGCGCCCTCGTCGATCCCAAGGGCGGTCTGAAGGAGCTCGCGCTCCTGTCGCAGGCGCGCATGTACCTGGCGGCCGTGCTGCTCGCGCAGGGAAAGCACGATCCGGCGGTCGACGTCTTCGAGAAGCTGATCCTCGAGGACAATGCCTTCGAGCCCGATCCGCTGGGCTTCCCCGGGGAGGTGATCAACACGTTCTTCGACGTTCGCGCGCAGCTCCAGGAGAAGATCCGGCAAGCGGCGCAGAATTCCGCGCGACTCGAGGCCGAGAAGCGCGCGCGCGCCGAGGACGAGCGACGCAAGCAGGAGGCCTGGCTCGCGAAGATCAAGCAGATGGCCAGCGAGGAGAAGATCACCGTCCGGAACAGCCGGCTGGTGGCGTTCCTGCCGTTCGGCGCCGGTCAGTTCCAGAACGGAGATCCCGTGCTGGGCTGGACGTTCCTCGTCACGGAGGCCTCGCTCGTCGTCGCCACCGGCATCACCGTGCCCATGTACGCGTACCATCGTGGCCGCGCAGAGGACGTCGCGGCAGCCAACGATTTCCGCACCGCGCAGCTCTACCAAGACCGCGCGGACAACATCCGCACCGTGAACCTGAGCTTCGTCGGCGCGTTCGCAGCGCTGGCGATCACCGGCGTCGTGCAGGCCAACCTCGCCTACGTGCCGGAGACCGTCGAGACGAAGAAGCACGATCTGCCGCCGGTCTCACGCATCACGCCGATGCTCACGCCGGTCGCGCGCGGCGAGGGAAGCGTCACGCCCGATGGCGTGCTCCTCGGGATCCGCGGCACGCTCTTCTGAGCGCTCAGTACGTCGCTGCGTGGACGGCGCCGACGAGCGGGCGGTCCTGGCGGTTCGGGCGATAGGAACCTTCGAGGCGCTTCTTCTCGGACGAGACCGCCGACTCGGGCTCCTTCGCCGACTCCTGGATGTGCATCGCGACCTCCTCGGGCGGCGTCCAGCACGCTTCATCGCGCACGTCCGCGACGTTGACGGTGGCGGGGGTCGCCGAGTGGCGTGTCGCGCTCGAGGCACCGCAGCCGACGATCGTGGAGAGGCTCGCGACGATGACCGACAGGACGAGGATGCGGGACATGGCAGGCTCCGTTGTTCGCACGCGGGGAGAGACCGGTAGTGCGTTCGGAACGGATAATTGCAGTGTTGGTGCCAATCCTCGGCACACTTGCCCACCTCGGCAAGTCGTTGAAACTACACGATTCCAGTATTCGTAGAGAACTACGCTGAGACTGGATAGGGAAAAAGCGGAGGATCGTTTGATCCACCCATTGGGGTGACGAGGGCTGAAGCCCCCAGCGCGCGACGCACGCGGCGCGGCGCGATCTAGAGCGCTTTGCGGACGAAGATGTCCTCGAGCGTCTCCCGTTTGGGGATCAGCGACTCGACGCGGAGCTGCTTGGCGAGCGCGCGCTCGAGGATGGTGCGGACCGCTTCGTCGCCCTGGACATCGAGGACCAGCGATTTCCCGAGCCGCTGATGCGAGCCCGCGAGCCCAGCGAGCTCGGCGACCGCTTCGTCGGGGACGTCGACGAGCGTGATTTCGCTGAGGCGGTGCCCCGCGCCGAGGAGATCCTTCATGGAACCGCCGGCGACCACCTCGCCCTTGCGGAGGATGCACACGTGATCGCAGAGCATCTCGACGTCGCTGAGGATGTGGCTGGAGAAGAAGACGGTTCGGCCGGCGCGCGCCTCCTCGACGATGAGGTCGCGCACCTCCTTGCGCCCGACGGGATCGAGGCCGCTCATCGGCTCGTCGAGGATGAGCAGCTCCGGGGAGTGCACGATCGCCGCGGCGAAGCCGGTCCGCTGGAGCATGCCCTTCGACAGGGCGCCGACACGACGGTCGATCGCGTAGGCGATCCCGACGCGATCGATCACACGCTCGGTCTCGCGCGCGAGGTGCTTGCCGCTCATGCCGTTGAGCCGACCGCACATCGACACGAACTCGCGCGGCGTCAGGTACGGGTAGACGTACGGGTTCTCGGGGAGGAAGCCGACGTTGCCCATCGCCTCGGGGTTGGGCACGTCCTCGCCGAGGATCGTGGCCTTGCCGCCGGTCGGGAAGATGAGGCCCGTGAGCATCTTGATGGTGGTCGTCTTGCCGGCGCCGTTCGGCCCCAGGAATCCGAAGATGTGGCCGCGACGGACCTCGAACGAGACGTCGCGAACGGCCTCGACCTTCTTGCCCGTGAAGGGCTTCACGAACGTCTTGGCGAGCTTCTCGACGGACAGGACGATGTCGGGCTTCGTCACGAACAGCCGATATACCAGATTTTTACGGGGTGCCGTCGTCGTCGCGGCTGGGCGGCGCCACGTCGATGCTGCTGCTGCTCGCGACGCTGGTGAGCGGTGCGGAGCCGCTGCTGTACTCGTGCAGCTTGTACTGAATCTTCCGCGGCGAGACCCCGAGGATGCTCGCCGCCTTCGAGGTCGAGCCGCCGCAGGCCTCGAGCGTCTTCAGGATGGCATAGCGCTCGAGATCCTGGATGGTCGAGCCGGGGATGGGCGGCGCGCCGTCCCGCTGATCGGCGGGCACCAGTGAAGAGGGGAGGTGCCTCACTCCGATGTGCGCGGCGTCGCACAGGACCACGGCGCGCTCGATGACGTTCTCCAGCTCGCGCACGTTGCCCGGCCAGTCGTAGGCGGTGAGCACCTTGAGCGCTTCGTCGCCGATGCCTTCGATGTTGCGGCCGTTCTCCTTGGCGTAGCGACCGAGGAAGAAGCTCGCGAGCGGTCCGATGTCCGGCCGTCGGACGCGGAGCGGCGGCAGCTCCATGGCGATGACGTTGAGGCGGTAATAGAGGTCCTCGCGGAAGTGACCCTTCTTGATCTCGGCCTTGAGGTCGCGATTCGTCGCCGCAATGAGCCGCACGTCGACCTTGAGCGTCTCGTTGCCGCCGACGCGCTCGAAGGTCTTCTCCTGGAGAAAGCGCAGGAGCTTCACCTGCGTGCCCTGCGGGATCTCGCCGATCTCGTCGAGGAAGAGCGTGCCGCCGTCCGCCTGCTTGAAGCGTCCTTCGCGTCGCCCGACCGCGCCGGTGAACGCGCCGCGCTCGTGCCCGAAGAGCTCGCTCTCCAGGAGCGACTCGGCGAGCGCGGCGCAATGGAGACGGACGAAGGGGGCGCTCGCACGCGGGCTCGCTGCGCAGATCGCCTCGGCGATGAGCTCCTTGCCGGTGCCGCTCTCGCCCGTGATGAGGACGGTGGCCTTGCTCGGACCGACCTGCGCGACGAGGTCGAGGACAGCGCGCATGCTCTGGGGCCCGGCGTCGTCGGTCACGACGATGTGACCGAACGCATTGCGCTCGCGGAGGCGGTCCCGGAGCGCGAGGGTCTCCTGGAGGAGCTTCGCCTTCTCCATCGCCCGATCGACGACGGCGGACAGCGCCTCGTAGTCGAGGGGCTTCGTGAGGTAATTCTCGGCCCCTTTCTTGATGGCGGAGACGGCGCTGGAGATGGTCCCGAACGCCGTCATGACTACGAAGACGGTCTGTGGCGAGGCGCTCTTCGCCTTCTCCATGAACGCGATGCCGTCGAGCCCGGGCATCTTCAGATCGGTCAAGACGACGTCCGGGGCGAACTCTTCGAGCTTTCCCAGGGCCTTGAAACCGTCGGCAGCGGTCTCGGTCGCATAGCCCTCGTCGCGCAGGATCTCGCTGAGGGCGGCGCGGGCATTGGCCTCGTCGTCGACGACCAGGATTCGGCCACGAGGGGCGGCGCGCGGAGGGGGCTCGGCCATCGCGGGAGGCAGCTTACCAGAGGGGCCGTTGAGGAGACGCTTTTGGCTCGAAGAGTCGTGTTACAACCTCGGCCGGCAAGCCCATGAAGAGAGCCGTCTTCCTTCTCAAAACGATCCCGCTCGCGTTGATTCTCACCGTCGCGTCGTCGATCGATCCCGGATCGGCCGCCGCACAGGGGACCGTGACCTTCGGCGGTGGTGCATCCGGTCAGACCGGCGGCTCTGGCACCGGCGCCTCCGCGGGTGCCTCCTCAGGTGTCGCTGGCGGTGCCGAGGAGCGCGATCTCCTCGCGTCGGGCATGGCCGCGCCGGCTCCCGACCCCAACGACGCCGAGACGAAGGAGTGGGCCGACCGTGATCGGAAGATGAACGAGGCCGCGACCCTCACGGGCGGCGTCGGTCTCCTCCACCTCCAGCACGCCCAAGGCGGCGCACCTGGTCAGTTCCGCGTCGGGTTCACCACCGAGTACTTCTCGGCCGGCTTCCTCTGCACCGACACGTTCCCGTGCCGCGATCCGCGGAACGCCAACGCGACGCTGCGCACCGACAGCAGCGATCACATCGGCGGCCACCTCACGCTGTCGATGCAGTTCACGAAGTGGCTCGAGACCTACGCCGCGACGAGCGCGTATGCGAACTCGAACGCCGCGAATCGTCCGGCGCTCCTCCAGGTGCTCGGCGACAGCATCCTCGGCGCGAAGGTCCACGGCGGCCTCGGCAAGATCTTCAACGTCGGTGGCGCGTTCGAGCTGTGGCTCGTCAACGGCACGGGCTCGGTCGGCCTCGACGGCGGCGGCACGGGCGCGAAGTTCCGCGGCCTTGTCACCGCCGACCTCCGCGGCGCTGCGAAGCCCATCCCGGTGCGCTTCAGCACCAACCTCACGTACGTGCTCGACAACAGCGGTCGTGTCGTCGAGGACACCGAGAAGGCACGTGGCACGCCGATCACGCGCATCGAGCGCTTCGGTCTCGGCATCAACCGCGTCGACCACTTCGACATCGGCCTCGGCGCGGAGGTCTTCGCCGCGCAGGAGAAGGTCCGTCCGTTCATCGAGTACAACATCGCCATCCCGGTGAACCGGCAGAACTATCTCTGCCGGCCCAACAACCCGAGCGGCGATCTCTGTCTCGCGAACCAGCAGGTCGCGCCGAGCAGCCTCACCATCGGCGGCCGCTTTTTCCCGTGGAAGCGCGGCTTCAACCTCCTCCTCGCGCTCGACATCGGCGTCAGCGGCGTCAGCGCCTTCATCGAAGAGGTGAAGCCCGAGGCGCCCTGGATGCTCTATCTCGGAGCCGGCTGGGCGTTCGACACGCAGGACCGCCCGCCCGTCATCAAGGAGCGCATCGTCGAGAAGACGGTCGCCGTGAAGGCGCCCGGCCGCAAGATCCGTGGCTTCGTCCACGAGGAGAACAAGACCGAGGGCATCGCAGGCGCGGTCGTCACGTGGGACAACCGTCCCGAGCTGACCTCGCTCGTGACGTTCCCGGACGGTCACTTCACCACGCACGATCTCGACGAGGGCGCGTACGTCTTCGGCGTGAAGGCCGAGGGCTACAAGCCCGGTCAGTGCCAGACGTCGGTGACGCGCGCCGGCACGAATGCGCCGCCGCCGGCAGGCGCTCCCGCGAGCAGCAGCCTCCCGCCGAGCCAGCCGCCGCCCACCGGTGCCATGGCGGGTCCGGGTCAGGTACCGGGCCAGGCCCCCGGTCAGCCGCCCTCCAACCCGAACGCGTTCGGCGACGTGCAGCTCGATTGCGCGCTCGTCGCGCTCCCGCGCGTCGGCACCATCGTCGGCAAGGTCCGCGATGCCGACACCCAGGTCGCGATCACCACTGCGACGGTCAAGGTCGTCGACTCCGCGAAGAAGGAAAACTCGGGCGCCGCCGATCAGAACGGCGCTTTCCGCTTCCAGGACGTCGCGCCGGGCACCGCGCAGCTCACGGTCGACGCCGAGGGTTACCTCGCGCTCACCGAGAACCTCGACGTGAAGGTCCGCGTCGACAACAACGCCGATCTGCTCCTGAAGAAGCGCCCGAAGAACGCCAACGTCACCGTCGGCAAGGGCGAGATCTTCATCAAGCAGCAGATCCAGTTCGCCATCGATTCGGCGACCATCCTCCCCGAGTCGAACGGTCTCCTCACCGAGATCGCCGACGTGCTGATCAAGAACCCCCGCATCAAGCGCGTCGAGGTCCAGGGTCACACCGACAATACGGGCACGCCCGACCACAACAAGCAGCTCAGCAACGATCGCGCAGGCGCGGTCGTCCTCTGGCTGTCGTCCCACGGTGTCGGCGCCGACCGCATGACCGCGGTCGGCTACGGACAGAGCAAGCCGCTCGTCCCGAACGTCACGGCCGGCAACCGCTCGAAGAACCGACGCGTTCAGTTCATCATCGCCGACCAGGATCCCGCGCCCGAAGCCGCTCCGCGGCCGAAGAAGAAGTAAGCGGTTCACGCTCTTCGCAGGCTTCTGTTGATCCCCGTGTCACGCGGGGTGGGCGTATAGATCGTCCCACGATGGCGTTGCTCAAGACGGTTCGCGCCAAGCTCACGACGCTCGTGGGCCTGTCGGCGCTCGCGACACTTGCCGCTCTGCCACTCCTCCACTGGCTCATGACGCGTGAGCTGGTCGACGTCGTCGACGATCGCGTGCCCGAGGCCGTGAAGGGCTTCGAGGTCGAGCTCGTCGACGACATCGGAGACCTCGTCGCCGCCACGCGCAGCCTCGCAGACTCCGACGAGCTGCAGCACGCGCTCGCGAAGCTCGACGAGCCCGCTGCCGAGGAGGAGCTGAAGGTCTTCCACGACGCATATCCGGGGACCGCGTTCGTCGTTTACGCGGCGTCCGGCAAGGTACTCGCGCAGGTCGGTCTGGCGGCGCCGGCGCTGCCTCGCGGTTCGTTCGTCGGCATCGAGGCGCTCGACAAGGGCGTCGCCGAGACGCGCGTGATCGCCGGCGAAGGCTGCTCGGTCGCGAAGAGCGCCGATCCCTCGTTCGTGATGGCGCGCTCGGTACGGAGCGCGGGCATCGTCGTCGCGTGCATGACGATCGATGCGAAGTACCTGGCGAACACCAGCTCGAAGCTTGGCGTCGAGCTCGCCATCGCGCACGGCGCGCACGACGTCGGCACGCGGACCCCCGGATTCCCGCTCGGCGCTCTCGCAGCCGAGAAGGGCGAGGCGCTCGTCGACGTCGACGGCAAGGCCTGGGCAACCACGCACTTCGAGCCGGCGCCGTTCGCGGGCGTGCCTGGACGATTCTCCGTCGTCGCGGCTCTCGACATGACGCGCATCCGTGGCGTCGTCCGGAAGAACCTCGCGCTGACCGTGGTGGTGCTCCTCATCGCGGCGCTGATCGCGATCATCATGGGCTCGAGGCTCGCGTCGCTCATGTCTCGCGCGCTCGCCCGCCTCAACGGCGCCTACAAGAACGTCGAGAAGGACGACTACACGCACGTCGAGGGCGTGAAGACCGGTGACGAGATCGAGCTCCTTGCCTCCGGCTTCAACTCGATGGTCGACGGCCTGCGCGAGCGCGACAAGCTGCGCGCCACGATGGGCAAGTACATGACCCAATCCGTCATGGACCACCTCATGCGCGGAAAGGTCGAGCTCGGCGGGGAGACGCTCACCGTCACCATCCTCTTCACCGACATCCGCAGCTTCACCTCGATCAGCGAGACCATGACCGCTCACGAGCTCGTGAAGCTCCTCAACGAGTACTTCACCGAGATGGTCACGGTGATCATGGAGGAGGGAGGGGTCGTCGACAAATACATCGGCGATGCGATCATGGCGGTCTTCGGCGCGCCGGTCTCGAAGCCGGACGACGCCCGCCGTGCCGTCCGCGCGGCGGTCCGCATGCGACACGCGCTCGCCGTCCTCAACGAGCGCCTCGCCGCACGTGGCGCTCCGCCCATCAAGACCGGCATCGGCCTGCACACCGGCGAGGTCGTCGCGGGCAACATCGGCTCCGAGGCCCGTATGGAGTACACGGTCATCGGCGATGCCGTGAACCTGGCCTCGCGCCTCGAGAGCTCGACGAAGGAGCTCGGCACCGACGTCCTCATCAGCGAGGACACGAATGCGCTCCTCGACAACGAGCTCGAGACGCGCGCGGTGCGCGAGATCACCGTGAAGGGTCGGGCCAAGCCGGTCGTCGTCTACGAGGTGGTCGGCTTCCGCGCCAACCGAGCGGGCTCGCGGCCGCCGGCCTCTTCCGTCGCGAACTGAACCGCGACCCGCGTTCGCTGCGCCTCTAGAAGTGCTGCTTCACGACGTCTAGCTTCTCGCTCGGCGGGAAGGCGAGCTTGCGCGTCGCCTTGTCGATGCATGCGGCCACCTTGTTGTTCATCGGCGCGGTGCTGACGGATACGCCGAGCGGCTTGCCCTTCTTCACGGCCACGCAGATGTCGGCGTTCGACGAATCGGGCAGACCGCAGTGCTGGATGAACGCGCTGTTCTGCATCGGCCGTCCGAGCTGCTCGTTCGTGAGATCGGGGCCGCTCTTTTTGCCCATGGTGATCTCTTGCGGGTTCTCGTCCATCGCCTTCTCGCAGCTCTTGCCGGCGCTGATGGCGATCGAGACCTTGAGCTCCTCGTGCCCGCCGTTCTTGTGGTTGTCGTCGTTGTCGTAGATCGACACCTCGAGCTTCGTGCCCTCGTCGGTGAGCTTGTCGAGATCGGCGTAGGGGATGACCTTCTCGCCCTTGTAACCATTCTTCGTGCGCACGAGCGGGATCTCGACGCCCTTCTTGTCGCGTCCCTTCGGGAACACGATCATCGCGTCGCGTCCCTTGAGGTCGGAGCCGAGCTTGCCCTCGTTCACGTCGTCGTCAGTGGCGCGGATGGTGATCTTGATCCCCTCCGGCGTCGTGTCGAGGTGGACGTTTCCGGAGAAGTCCTCCTTGCCGGTCTGCGCACACGGAGCGAAGTGGTCCTGTCCGTCGTCGTCGTGCAGGTCGTACTGCTGCACCTTGTCGTGCTCGCCGCACTTGTGGTTCGCGGGAAGTCCCTCGTTCTTCGCGTCGTTGGCGTTCTTGGCTTCGCCGCCGCCGCCGCACGCGACGAGCATCGAGGTCGCGACGATCGCGACCCATCCGAAGCGGCCGTTCATGTTCGTCAGGTTCATGTTCGCTCTCACTTGCCCTTCGGCCGGGTCCAGACGCCGAACGTGTAGCCACCTGCACCGCGGCCATCGACCTCGATGTTGAACTGGAGATCCATGTCCTCGTCGACGCACCAGAGCTTCTCGGTGTCGATGACGGCGACGGACTGCTCGGTCTTGTCCATCGCGAGCAGCGCGCCCTTCTTGAGCACGATGATGTCGATGTCCTTGATGCCGTCGTCGGCGACGGCGAAGTAGCGGTAGCACATGCCCTTCTGCACCTTGAGCGTGAACTCGTCGCGCTTGTCGTGCTTGGCGTGGAGGCGTCCCTCCGCAGGCTTCGTGTACTCGAGCATGCCGGTGGGCGTGCCGCACTTGCCGATGAGCGTCGCGAAGTCGGCCTGGTGATGGCCGTTGAACTGGAGCTCCTTCAGGCAGTCGTGATCGCCGACCGTCTGCTTCGGGAACGCGGGCTTCTTCGCCTTGTCGACGAGCGCGACGAGATCGATCGGGCCTTCCTTCTCGTTCGGATCGTGATGAGGCGCGGCCTCGGCGATCGAATGTTTGTCGGAGGGCGGCGCGTCGGCCGAAGGCCCGCTCGGCGCGACGGCGCCGGCGGGATCGGGCGCCGGCTTCGCGGCCGCGGTCGCTGGGCTCGGGGGAGAACCGCCGCAACCCAGTCCGAAGACCGGGAGGGCGAGGGCCATGCAAGACGAGAGGAGGATGGGGAGTTTTTTTCTCACGTCCCCAAAGTACGGGGCAACCGTTGCGTTTTGCAACGGTGATCGGGCCTCATGTCGCAGGGGCCGCGGGCAGCCGCGCGCGGAAACGGGCGCCTTTTCCGCCCGGTCCGTCCTCGACGGTGACATCACCGCCATGGACGCGTGCGATCTCCCGGACGATCGCGAGGCCGAGGCCGGAGCCGTCGTCGCGCCGCCGCTCGCTCGCCGCCCGGAAGAATGGCTCGAACACGCGA
>JAYTZB010000527.1:0-2664 GCA_043742085.1 Polyangiaceae bacterium | reverse complement strand
GTGAAGCAGACCACGAGCGACGTCGTGCCCGACGAGGACTGGATCGCCGCGCGTGACGCGGTGAAGGCCAAGCTCCAGCCCGACGACCTCGTGATCTTTGCGCCCTTCTGGGCGGATCCGAACGGCCGTCGCTGGTTCGGCGACGAGCTCGCCGGCATCAAGCGCGAGGCCCGTCCCGACGAGACGCGCTTCCACCTCGCGTACGAGGTGGGGATCCGCGGCGCGCATCGGCCCGAGCTCGAGGGCTGGAAGAAGGTCGAGGAGCGGAGCACCGGCAAGATCACCATCGGCGTCTACGAGAACCCGTCGTTCGCGAAGGTGTGGAGTGATCTCGTCGATCTCGTGGCGCCCGATCGCCTCACCGTCTCGCGCGTCGACGGCGCCGCCGAGACGCCGTGCCCGTGGACCCGCGGGCCGGGTCAGCCTGGCGGCCTCGGCGTGCCGCAAGGCCCTGCCGTTCCCGGCGACAAGTTCGTGTGCGGAGGTGGCGCGACGGTCGGCGTCGCCGTGCTCCATGCGCTCGATCATCATCCACACCTGTGCATCTTCGCGACGCCGATGGGCGCCGGTAACGCGGCGCTGCGCATGCGCTTCTCGGGCGTCGTGTTCGGCGCGTCGCTGCACGGTCATTCGGGCGTGCAGTGGGTGAACGAGCGCACGCCGAGCCCCGAGCGCATCAACGTGGCGTTCTCGGCGTTCGATCGTCCCATCGGGCAGAACGTCCATCGTGTCGGCTCGGGCTGGACGGGCTTCGAGTTCCCGACGCCGGAGCTCGCGAGCAAGAAGGGCGACCTCGTGGCCGAGGTCACGGGCGCGGGCCCGCACGCGTACTGCTTCGAAGCCGACACCCGGGACGTGACCCCGTGAGCGCGATGACGCGGGTACGCGGCTGGGCTCGGGCGAATCCCGATCCGTTCATCGGCGCCGGCATCGCGCTGGTCTACGTCGTCTGGCTCGTCGCCACCGCGCGCAGCCTCGGCTTCTCGCGCGACGAGGGCTTCTACTTCGGCGCATCGACCGATTACTCGCGCTGGTTTGCGATGCTCTTCGAGTCGCCGAGCAAGGCGGTCGAGCGCGGCACCATCGACGCCATCTGGTCGAACAACCACGAGCATCCGTCGCTCATGAAGAGCCTGTTCGCGATCTCGCACATGCTGTTCCACGACAAGTGGAAGCTGTTCGCGGACGACAGTACGGCCTTCCGCTTCCCCGGCATGCTCATGATGGGGCTCGCGCTGTATGTGACGTACATGTTCGCCGCGCGAGCGTACTCGCGGCGTGCCGGCGTCATCGCGGCCATCGCGCTCGGCTTGATGCCGCGCGTCTTCTATCACGCGCATCTCGCGTGCTTCGACGTGCCGATCATGGCGATGTGGATCACCTGCATCTACGTCTACTGGCGCGCCGACAAGGAGGGTGGACTTGGTTGGGCGCTTCTCGCCGGCGTCGTCTACGGCCTCACGCTCGAGACGAAGCACAACGCGTGGATGCTGCCCGCCGTCTTCCTGCCGCACGCGCTCGTCGTGCACGGCCGTTCGATGTCGCGCTACGCCGCGAAGAGCTCACGCATCCCGGTCCCGAGCTCGCTCGTCGCGATGGCGACGGTGGGGCCGGCGGTGTTCGTCCTGCTCTGGCCCTGGCTCTGGAACGACACGCTCCCGCGCATCCAGGAGTACGTGAATTTTCACGTGCACCACGACTACTACAACATCGAATTTCTCGGCCAGACGTACTTCGGGCCGCCCTCGCCGAAGGCGTACATGCCGGTGATGATCGCCGCTACGGTTCCGACGATCACGCTGGTGCTCTTTCTGGTCGGTACGATCGACCGCGGTCGCGTCGTTGTCGCGCGCACATTCGTGTGGGCCGGCGAGACGATCGGCAAGAAGCTCCCGTGGCCGAAGGAAGCGCCCGCCCGCGACCGGCTCCACACCGATCTGCTGATCTTCCTCGCCATCGCCGTCGCGCTCGGACCGTTCCTGCTCCCGCGCACGCCGATCTTCGGCGGCACGAAGCACTGGATCACGGCCTATCCGTTCCTCGCGATCCTCGCGGGCCGCGGCTTCGACCTCGTCTGGACGCGGATCGAGGCGCTCATCACCGCGCGGAAGACGCTCGACGCGCCGAAGCTCCTCGTTGCACAAGGGCTGGTGGTCGCGTGCGCCTTTGGCGGCGCGCTGGCGACGACGCTTCACTCGCATCCGTTCGGCCTGTCGAGCTACGTGCCCTTCGCCGGCGGAACGGCGGGCGGCGCCGACCTCGGCCTGAACCGGCAGTTCTGGGGGTTCACGACGCAGAGCCTCGCGCCGTGGCTCGCGGAGAGTTCGAAGCCCGGCGAGACGCTCTACTTCATGGACACGGCATGGGCGTCCTGGGCGCGCATGATCGAGGAGAAGCGGCTCCCGCCGACGTTGCGCGGCGTGGGCAGCCCTGCCGATGCGGAGCTGTCGATCGTGCACCACGAGCAGCACATCAACGAGGTCGACTACAACATCTGGACCGAATACCGGTCGTCGACGCCCGCGTACGTGCTCACCCACGACGGCGTCCCGATCATCACCGTCTACCGCCGGGCCCACGGCAAACGCTGAGCGCCGGCGGCTGGCACGCCGTCGTCGAGGACCGCAGCTGTTCTGGGCGGCGGGCCGGCGCCGGCTGAGGCGT
>JAYTZB010000526.1:0-3873 GCA_043742085.1 Polyangiaceae bacterium | reverse complement strand
TCGCTTGCCAGTGCCGCTTGTCGACGGAGCGCCAGTCGAAGCGCGGGTCATCGCCGCGTCTGAGCTCGTTCCGGAAGTCCGCCACGGAGAGGCCGTTCGCGCGAAGCCACCAACCGCCCGCGAACGCGAGCGTGAGCGCGATCCCGGCGAGCGTCTTCGCGAGGAGTACCGAGCGGAGCGCGCGATGCTGCGGAGAGGGAGCCATGGATGGTTGGAGGGACGGGCGCACCGCCAGCTCACACTAGCGCGTTTGACGCTTGTCGCCGCGCCGGGCGCGCAGTCAACTCTCCGCCGATGCGCGTTGCGATCGCCACCTGCCAGACCCTGCCCGAGCCTGATCCCGACGAGGCGCTAATTCTCGGGGCCCTCCGCGGCGCCGGCCTGGATGCCAGCGTCCTCGCCTGGGACGACGAGGGTGCCCAGACCGCCTTCGCCGAGCAGGACCTCGTCGTGCTGCGCTCGACGTGGAACTACCACCAGAACGTCGACGCGTTCGTGGCGTGGGCCGCGCAGGTCGGCGCGGCCACCAGGGTGCTCAATCCGCCGGCGATCATCGCGTGGAATGCCAAGAAGACGTATCTCGCCGAGCTCGAGGGACGCGGCGTCGAGATCGTGCCGACCGACTTCGTGGCCCGCGGAGAGGAGCGAGACGTAATCTCGATCGTTGCGGAGCACGGTTGGGAGCAGGTGGTGATCAAGCCGGTGGTCTCCGGCGGGTCGTTCCGGACCGAGCGATTCTCGCGCGAAGTGCTGCCGGCGGCGCAGGTGTTCCTCGACGAGCTCGTCGCCGATCGTGACGCCATGGTCCAGGAGTGGATGCCCTCGGTCCAGACCTACGGCGAGCGCTCGCTCGTGTGGATCGACGGCGAGATCACGCATGCCGTTCGCAAGACCCCGCGCTTCGCCGGCGGGGTGGAGCAGGTCTCGGGCGAGGTGCCGATCGCCGTCGACGAGCACGCGCTCGCCGAGCGTGCGCTCGCGCCGATGACCGCCGAGCTCCTCTACGCGCGCGTCGACATGGTCCGCGATGCCGAGGACGTGCTCCGCATCATGGAGCTCGAGCTCATCGAGCCTTCACTGTTCTTCGCGCAGTCGCCCCGGGCGCTCACCCGCTTCGTCGCGGCGATCGTACGCAGGCTGCAGCGCTAGCAAGCAGGCCCTTCATGCCGGAGCTCCGCGGGTCTACGCTGCGCGCATGGCCTGTCTGTTCTGCAACGTGCTCGAGAAGAAGATTCCCGCCGACATCATCTACGAGGACGAGCACGCGGTGGCGTTCCGCGACATCCGTCCCGTCGCGCCGACGCACGTGCTGGTCATCCCTCGCACGCACGTGGCCGCGATCCGTGCGCTGGGGGACGATGATGCCGTCACCATCGGACACGTCATGCTCGCCGCGCGCACGGTCGCGAAGCAAGAGGGCCTCGAGGCCGGCGGCTATCGGCTCGTCGTGAACGACGGCGACGCCGCGGGTCAGACCGTGCACCACATTCATGTCCACGTCCTCGGCGGACGCAACCTGACCTGGCCGCCCGGCTGAATCTCACTCCGCAGGATGCGTCGACAGGTCCTGCGCCGCGCGCGCGAGATCACTGGTCTCGCCGCCTGCGAGCAGGAGCCGCGCGAGCGCCGTCGCGACGAGGGCGCGATCGTCGTCGTCGGCACCGAGGGCCGGAGCGCCCGCGCGCATCGCGAGCAGGCGCAGCGCGGCGAGCTCGACGCGCGACAGCTCGACGACGCGTGTGAGGCGCATGACCGGGATCTCGTAGCGGAGCACGAAGTCGATCTGGCCCGTCGCATCCCGTCCGGCACTTCCGTCGGCCTCGTTGCGCTCGAGCGTCAGCGCGCATGCGCGCCCGAGATGCTTCACGATCCCGCGCAGGGTGGCGGCTCGCGATTTGGCGCGCCGCACGCCCGGGTTCGCGAACAGCGCGAACATCCGGTTGCGCGCATAGACGCCGGGCGCGAGCGCCATGGCCACGGTCAGCGCCTCGACGCGCGCCTCGTCAGCGGGGCTGAGGCCCGCGCGGTCGAGCGCGCGCGATCGAGAGCGCACGCGAGGCCGCTTCATTCGTCGTCCCCACCATAGGTCGGCATGCCGGTGGCGCCCCCGGTCACGTCGTTGAGGAGAGCGGCCTGGCGATACGTACGGAGCGCGGTGATGAGCTCGTCGAGATCGCCCTGGATGATGCGATCGAGCTTGTTCAACGTGAGCTTGATGCGGTGATCGCTGATGCGGTTCTGCGGATAGTTGTAGGTGCGGATCTTCGAGCTGCGCTCGCCGGTGCCGACCATGGTCTTGCGCTCGGCGGAGATGGCGGCTTCGTGCTTCTGGATCTCGAGGTCGAGGAGGCGGCTCTTCAGCACCTTCATCGCCTTCGATTTGTTCTTCAGCTGCGAGCGCTCGTCCTGGCACTTCACGAGGAGGCCGGAAGGCTTGTGCTGGATCTGGACGGCGCTGTTGGTCGTGTTGACGCCCTGCCCGCCGGGTCCACCGCTCGCGGCGATCGAGATGATGAGGTCGGCCTCGTCGATCTGGACGTCGACGTCCTCGGCCTCCGGCATCACGGCGACGGTGGCCGTGGAGGTGTGGATGCGCCCCTGCGTCTCGGTGGCCGGGACGCGTTGCACGCGATGCACGCCGCCCTCGAACCGCATCTGCGAGTAGACGTCCTTGCCGTTGACGAGCGCGATGACCTCCTTGTAGCCGCCGGACGCGCTCTCGCTGACGGACGCGACCTCGATGTTCCAGCCCTTGGTCTCGGCGTAGCGCGCGTACATGCGGAAGAGATCGGCCGCGAAGAGCGACGCCTCCTCGCCGCCTTCCCCGCCCCGGATCTCGAGGACGACGTTCTTCTTGTCGTTGGGGTCGGTGGGCAGGAGGAGGAGCTGGATCTGGCCCTCGAGCGCCAGGCGGTCGGCCTGGAGGCCGGGCAGCTCCAGCTCGACGAGCTCGCGCAGCTCGGGATCGGCGAGCGCCTCTTCGTCCTCGCGAATCTTCTTCTCGAGCGTGCGATAGCGGCCGAATGCCTGCACGATCGCCTCGATGTCGGTCCGCTCCTTGTTCAGCTTGGTGAGCTGACTGCGGTCGGCGAGGACCCTGGGATCACAGAGGAGATCGTCGAGCTCGACGTAGCGCCTCGAGAGCTGCTCGAGCTTGTCGACGGGAAGCATCGTGCTTCCGAGTCTATCACGCAGCCTGGGCGGTCTTGCGGAGACGTCCCGACTTCATGAGCGAGTCGAACGTCGCGTAGCGCACGTCGGCCGGCTTGTGGCCCGCCTCGGTGGCGGTCTTCTCGATGCCTTCCTCGCGGAAGAGCGTGACGCGGAGAGAAGCGAGCGCGACCTCGAGCTGCTGATCGTCCGGCTCGATGGTGGTGATCTTCTGCACGAGGAAGCCCGGCCAGAGGAGCGCGCGCAGCGGCCCCGTCGTGCAGTACTTGGCGAGGACGCGCTGGATCTCGAACGTCACCGCTGCGATGAGCGGCAGGAACGGCAGCTTCTCGAGAAAGAAGAGCACGTTGTCGAGCACGGCCTTCCCGGTGTTGATCTTCGGCAAGAACCCGCCGACGGCGGTGAAGACGAGGATCGACACGAGCGCCACCATGACGAGGAAGGTCGTTCCGCAGCGCGGATGGAGCGTGGTCTTCGCCCGTGCGTTCTCGACGGTGAGCGGCTCGCCCGCCTCGTAAGTGCTGATCGTCTTGTGCTCTGCACCGTGGTACTGGAACACGCGCTTGATGTCGGGGAAGACGCGGCGCACGACGAGCAAGTAGCTCACGACGATGGTGAGCTTGAACGCTCCGGTCAGCGCCTGGAAGCCGGGCGACTGGACGTCGAGCCCGAAGCCGAGGAGCTTGTTCACGCCCGCGGCGG
>JAYTZB010000525.1:0-2074 GCA_043742085.1 Polyangiaceae bacterium | reverse complement strand
CGTGGTCTCCACGGCCGACGGCACGCCGCGCATCCGTCTCGGCCGCCTCTTCATCGAGTGCGCGGTGTGCGAGCAACGCTCGCCGCAATCGCAGTCGCGCCAGTCCCCCGAGGCGCGTCGCGTCTGGGTCGCGATGCACCTGCGCTGCCCCGACTGACGAGCGGCGAGCGCGGTCGTCACTCGCGAGGGACGCTCACCGACTGCGCGCGCCACGCCGATTCGTTCGCGAGCGCTTCACGCTCGGCGGCAAGCGCCTTCATCGACGAGCGCGCCAGCCCGAAGTGCTCCTCCATCGCATCGAAGTAGTCCTCGCGCACCAGACGCAGCACGCGGCTCTTCGTGCTCGCCTGCGCTACGAAGCCGAGGTCCTTCGAAGTGGCCGCGCGTGAGCCGAAGACGAGCGTGCCGGGGCCGAACGTCTCCTCGGGGACCGACGCGGACGTCGTCGCGGCGATCGCGCCGCTGACCACGACGAACATCGCGTCGTCGTGCTCGCGCGCCACGACGACGCTCCCCGCGTCGAGGTCCACCTCCACCGCATGCGCTGCGAGATCGAGCAGCGCTTGCGCTTCGCCCTGGGCGAAGAGAGGCACGCCGCGCAGCAAGAACACGCGCTCGACGAGCCCCAGCGCTCCCTTCGGCGGCAGCGTCGCGAGGAAGGAGGCCGGAGCATCGGGCGCCGCTGCGCCTCCACCGATGGCCACGCGCAGCGCGTGAATTCCCTGCGCGAGGCCCTCGACGCCGCGCAGCATGAGCTCGAAGTTGTCTTCGAGCATGTCCAGCCAGTCCGTCGCTGGCATGCGAAGGAGGTGCGTGTCCTTGGTCGCGGTCGCCGTGCGCGTTCGCGGGCGGTCGAGCGTGAGGTCGATGGTTCCGATCAGCGAGCGCTCGCCGAGCGTCCATGTCGGAACGCCCTCGGCGGCGACGTTCACCTCGCCATAGACCACGAAGTAGTGAGCCGTCGTGGGCTCGCCCTGGCGGTAGAGCACGTCGCCGGCGCGCAGATGAACGTCGTCCATGTTGCGAGCGAGCCGATGGGTGGCCCATGCAACGTTCTCGGGAGGGAGGCCGGACATGAAGCCGGCGAGGAAGATCTCGCGGACGAGACGCGCCGAGCGCTCGGCCCCGCTCGTGACGCCGGGCATCGTGACGCCGGGCATCGTGACGACAGCGGTCATGACGCCACCGCCTCGAGCGCGACGTCGAGCCGGTAGCGCGAGAGGTTTGCGAGCCCGACATCGCGATCCTCGGCGAGCGCGGCGAGGGCCGCCTTGCGATCGTGCGGATAAGAGCCGAGCCAGGGTGCGGCGCGACGGACGCGGACGATCGGCTCGAGGTCGTCGACCACCAACCGAAAGAGCTCGCGAAGCTCCCGCTGCCTCGGTCCCGCGAGGAGCGTATCGAGGAACTCGCCGGCGTTGGAGCGGGCGCGCCGGTCCTTCGACTTGGCTGCACTATGCACGCGATGGATGTCCTCGCGGCGGTGCGCGATCTTGAGCAAGCGGAACGCGCGCTCGAGCGCCTGCGACTGCTTGTCGGCGAGGAGATCCAGCAGCAGCTGCTCGGTCGGCGAGATGGTCGCCGAGCCCTGTTTCACGATGCCTGGGTCGAGGGCCACGCGCAGCGCGGTGATGCGCAGATGCTCGACGAGGTTCGTTCGCGCCTCCTTCTCGATCTTGCGGCGATCGACCTTCACGTCGGACGACGCGACGATGTGGCCGAGCCCACGGAGCACCTTGTAGCGAACGAAGCCGTCCGGTTCGTCCTGGAGGCGCGTCATCAAGAAGTCGCACGCGCGCTGGGTCTGGAAATCCGCGATGGTCCGCGGGAGGTGGGTGCGCACGCGCCGTTCGGTGTGCGCGTCGATGGTCGCTGCCTCCAGGGCCTCCAGCGCCTCGTCGCCCATCGCGACGAGCGCTTGCCGGATCGCCTCGCGCGCGGGCCGCGTGGCGAGGAGCGCCACGCAGAACGGGATGTAGCGCGGATCGTGGAGCGCCTTCATGGCGCGGGCGAGCAGCGTCATGTTCAGCTCGGAGCGCGCGAACGTCCGGCTGCGGGCGATGGCGAGGACCAG
>JAYTZB010000524.1:0-4017 GCA_043742085.1 Polyangiaceae bacterium | reverse complement strand
TTGTGGGGACGCACCGAGGCCCAGGTGGTTGGCAAGCCCCTCTTCGAGGCGCTGCCGGAGGCGGCGGGACAGGGTTTCGAAGCGCTGCTGGCCGAGGTGCGCGCCACCGGCGTGCCCTTCGTCGGCAAGGAGCTCCTGGCGCGCCTCTCGCGGAGCGAAGGAGGGGCGCTCGAGGACGTCTACATGGACTTCGTCTACCAGCCGCTGTTCAACCTCCATGGTGCCGTCGACAACATCCTGGTCGTCGCCAACGAGGTCACCGAGCGCGTGCGCGCGCGTGAGGCCCTCGAGGCCGCGAGGATCGCCGCGGAGTCCCAGCGCGCGAAGCTCAACGGGATTTTTATG
The DNA here is from genome assembly GCA_043742085.1 of Polyangiaceae bacterium. GTDB lineage: Bacteria > Myxococcota_A > Polyangia > Polyangiales > Polyangiaceae > Labilithrix. The sequence continues at coordinate 3,672 of JAYTZB010000524.1, read as the reverse complement.
CAGGCGCCGGTTATGGTCGCCGTCCTCCGCGGGCCGTCGCATGTCTTCGAGCTGGTGAATCCGGCGTACACGGCGGCGATCGGCGGTCGTGAGGTGCTGGGCGTGCCGATCCGCGAGGCGCTTCCCGAGCTGGCCGGGCAGGGAGTCATCGAGGTCCTCGACCAGGTCTACGCCACCGGCGAGCCCGTCGTTGGAACCGAGGTGCTGGTTCATATCGACCGCTCGGGCGTCGGACGGCCCGAGCCCGCGTACTTCGACTTCGTGTACCGCCCGCTGCGTGACCCGGCCGTGGACGCGCTCGACGGCCTCCTCGTGTTCGGGGTCGACGTGACCGAGCAGGTGCTGGCACGACGGAATATCGAGGAGGTCGCGCAGGAGCGGAAGACGCTCCTCGACGACGCGCGTGCAGCTCGGGCGCTCGCCGAGCATGCGAGCCGATCCATGGACGAGTTCCTCGCCACGGTCTCCCACGAGCTGCGTACGCCGCTCACCGCGATCCTCGGATGGGCACGGCTGCTCCGGGCCAACGAGGTCCCCGAAGCGAAGCGCGCCAAGGCGATGGCGACCATCGAGCGAAACGCCGTCGTTCAGGCGCAGCTCATCGAGGATCTCCTCGACGTCTCGCGGATCATCTCCGGGAAGATGCGCCTCGAGATCGGCCCGCTCGATCTCCGCAGCGTCATCGAGGCGGCGCTGGACGTCGTGCGGCCCGCCGCGGACGCAAAGGGCGTTCAGCTCGCTGCCTTCTTCGATGGCCACGTGACCGATGCGACCGGCGACGGATCGAGACTCCAGCAGGTCGCGTGGAACCTCCTCTCGAACGCAGTGAAGTTCACGCCGCGGGGAGGGCGGGTGGAGATCCGCCTGTCTCCCGCCGATGCCTTCGTCGAGATCACCGTCACCGATACCGGACATGGGATGGCGGCTCCGTTCGTCGAGCACGCATTCGAGCGTTTCCGACAGGCTGACGGCGCCACGACCCGTTCGCACGGCGGACTCGGCCTGGGCCTCGCCATCGTCAAGAACATCGTGGAGCTCCACGGCGGCAGCGTGCGCGCCTCGAGCGCGGGGCTCGGCAAGGGCTCCTCGTTCGTCGTCCAGCTTCCGCTCGGCGTCGAACATCCACCGTCGGTAGCTCGTGCACCCAGCGAACGCCCCAGCGGTCGAAGCCTGGCGCCTGCGTCGGGGTCGGGCCTGGCCGGCCTGCGGATCCTCGTGGTGGAGGACGAGGCGGACGCGCGCGAGCTCCTCGTCACCCTCCTCGAGCGGGCCGGCGCTATCGTGAGCGCAGCGGCGTCTGCCAAGGAGGCGCTTGCCGCCCTCGAACGCGAGCCCCCCGCCGTCATGCTGTCCGATATCGGAATGCCCGGAGAGGACGGCTACGCGCTCATCCGGCGGATCCGTGCGCTAGGCAGCGAGAGCATCGCGCGTACTCCCGCGGTCGCGCTCACCGCCTTCGCCCGCCCCGAGGATCGCACGCGTGCGCTCGACGCCGGCTTCGACAGTTACGTGTCGAAGCCCGTCGAGCCCCGCGACCTCTTCGCGGCGATCAGCAGCGTCGCCGCGCTCCGCGCCGCCGCGCGCCACTGAGTGCCGCAGGTCAGCTGGTCACTTGGCGTCGAGCGCGATCGCCGGGACGCCTGCCTCGCCGCGGTCCATGAAGCCATAGCGCGCGAGATTGCCCATCACCCGGACGACGTAGCCGCGCGTCTCGAGGAAGGGGATGGTCTCGACGAACACGTCGATCGACTCGCCTCTGGCATGCGACTGCCAGCGCGCGATGGCCTCGAGCCCAGAATTGTAGGCGCCCACCGCGAGCGGCACGTTGCCCGACAGCTTGTCGAGGAGCTCACGCATGTAGAGTGCACCGAGTTGCACGTTGTGGTCGGCGCGTACCAGCCAGCCCTCCTCGTGCGGGATGCCCGCGTCGCCGGCGACGGTCTTCGCGGTATCGGGCATGAGCTGGAGGAGACCGACGGCGCGCGCGGGCGACACCACCTCCTCGTCGAAGGCGCTCTCCTGGCGCATCACGGCGTAGAGCAGCTCGGGCGGCAGCTTGGACGTCGCCTCGTGCGTGCGGATGCTGCCCTTGTGGGGTCGCGGATAGGCGCAATCCCAGGCCCACCGATTGCGCGGTCCCGGCGCCGCGGTGAGCAGCGACGGCGGGATCTGCAGCGAGATCTGGTAGCGGCGCTTGCCGCGATCGAGCAGCGCGTAGGCCGTGCAGAGCGCCTCGGTCCCGCGCCCCTGCGCATTCGATGTGACGACGTTCTCGCGCTCGCGGAGCGCCTCCTCGGCGTCGCCGTCGAGTCCGATGCGATGGAGCATGTCGACGGGCGGAGGCAGCTCGACGACCAGCGGCTCCGGCTTCTCGCCGGTCTCGGGAGGATCGATGGTCAGCGGCAGCGGCGCGCCGGCCGCGGTGAGCCGGGCGCGTGCCACGAGGGCGGGCCAGGTCAGCGGCTTGCCGCGCGCGACGTCCGACCAGCGCGCGACGGCATGCGTGCGATCGCCGTCGCGAAGGGCAGCGACCGCAGCGAGGTTCTGCCAGCGCGCCTGCGAGAGCGAGTCGTCCGTGCCACCGGCGAGATCCTCGAGGAGCTTGCGCGCGAGCTTGTCGTCGTGCGCCATGAGATGCGCGATGGCGCGGTAGCGCTCGGCTTCCTTCTTGTCGTGGCCGCTCGGGAAGTGCTTCACGTAGTCGTCGAGCGCGTGCGCGGCGTCCCGCCAGTGTCCGGCGAGCGCATGCGAGCGTGCCACGTGGAACTCCGCCTGATCGGCCCACGTGGTGCGCGGGAAGTGCTGGATGACGGATGCGAACGCGGGCAGCGCATCGCCGTCGCGATCGGCGCGCGAGAACGCGCGCGCGGAGAGGAAGCTGTCCTCCGCGGCCTTCGGACCACCGAGCGCAGCGCACGCGCGATACGCGAGGGCGGCCTCGGGATAACGCGTTCGTGCCTTGAAATAAGCTTCTGCGCGCGCATGACAGAGATCGAGCGGCGACGCCGGCTTGCCCGCGGCGCTCCCCGCCCGCTCCACCGCGCGGAGCGCCTCGTCGGAGCGGCCGGCATCGGCGAGGACCTTCGCGCGCGCGATCAGCTCGTCGGCGCCGAGCGGAGCGGGCCGCTGCTCCTTCTCGAGCACCTCGTTCGCGGCGGCCGCGGTGGCATCGTCGAGCGCGTTGACCGCGAGCCATCGCGCGTCGGCGACCGCCGCGGCGTCGCCGTCCTTCTTGCGGACGACGCGCATGCGCAACGTGCGGGCCTTCTCCTCGCTGGCGCGCGACTTCTTGTCCACGGCGAGCGCGCGGTCGACGAGCGTGCGCGCCTTCCCGAGATCGCCGCCCTTCTCCCAGGCCTCGGCGGCGGTCACCCACGACGCGGGCGTCGGGCGCGAGCCGTACCACTCGGCCGCGCGATCGTAGGGACCCGCAACCAGCGCAGCCTGCGCGCGCACCTTGCCGATGGCATCGCGGAGCAGCGGGAGCTCCTCCTCCAGCTTCTCGAGACGGCTCACCGCGTCCGCGTGCAAGCCCCGCGCGAGTGACACGCGCGCGCGTGCGAAGCGCACCTCGGGCTTCTTCTGCTCGCCGGCGGGGAGCGCGGCGATGCCGTCCTCCGCTTCCTTCCACAGCTGCGCGCGGATGGCCTCGGTCCAGGGAAGCGCCAGCGC
>JAYTZB010000523.1:0-13495 GCA_043742085.1 Polyangiaceae bacterium | reverse complement strand
TGCCTGACGCTCACCTTCGTCGTCGTGGCGACGCCGAGCTGCAAGTCGTCCTCGACGGCAACCAAAGCCGACGGCGGCGGCGCTGGACCCGGCTTCGACTCCGGCGTCATCACGGCGCCGACGAACGTCGACTGCACGAAGATCGAGAACTGCTACCACCTCGCCTGCTACGACGCGCCCGAGTGCGCGAGCACGCCGGACCCCGGCGCATGTCCCGTCGGTCAGGTAAAGGAGATCGTCGCGGACGGTGGCACTGGCACGTGCCGAGCGTGCACCGAGGCCGACTGCGACGGCCTCCCCAGCTTCTGTTGCGGCGCCGACGTGTGCAAGAACCACGTCGAATGCAACATGTACGTCTGCAAGGACATCGAGGCGACGTGCATGGGTACCACCGGAACCACGTGCGGGTTCCACGACCTCGACGGCGACGACGCCTTCGGTGACTGCGACGAGGCCCCCTCCGATCCGTGCTGCTTCTGCAAGATCGCCGTCGGTTGCGCGGACTCGAAGTGCCCGTCCGGCAACAAGGTGGTGGCCGGCAACTGTTCGCCGTGCACGGCGAACGACTGCTCGCACCCCACGTGCATGGGTCTCAACGGCTGCCCGACGAACTGCCAGGCGGGGTTCTACTTCGACGGCGTTCGCTGCCGTGACTGCTCGCTCAGCGACCAGGCCATGAACATCGCCGCCTGCCAGCTCGACGGCGGGATGTAGTCCGCGAGGAAGCAGACCACCCGGAATCGCCTACGCTCGCCTCAGCGAGGTGGTCATGCGTCGGTTCATCGGCTGGATGGCGGTCGTCGGGGTGGGCTCGGCGTTGGCAACGGCAGCATGTGGAGGATCCCTCCCCGCCACCGAGCCCACGCGTGCAACGGGTCAGAGCGGGCTCATGGGCAAGACGTTCGCGGGCCAGAACGCCTGCAACGCGAAGGCACACGAGCGTCCGTTCATCATCGAGTGGGACGCCACCGACATGAGCATGTTCGAGGGCCGCGCCGCGACCGACGTCGTCTTCGTCCACTACGAGGGCTGCGATCTGAAGGTGCTCGATGCGTGCGCGAACGACTCGATCCGCGGCGCGTTCGGCGCCTATCGCCCGGTGGAGTGGACGAGCGGATCGGTCGAAAAGATGGACATCACGAGCGAAGGCGAGCTGTACGCGAAGCTCCCGCTCGGCGCAGCAACGCTGGGCGGACGCGTCTCCGCGGGCGAGAAATTCCGCATGGAGTACTTCGTGAGCGGCGTGAAGACGTCGACGCGAAGCGGCGTCTATCGTGGTGAGCTCGCAAAGGTCCCGGGCTGCGCAGGTGCCACGCACTTCGTGTACGGGTTCGCGCTCGGCGCGTTCGCGCTGGCGTCGGAGAAGAAGGTGTCGGGAGAGGCGCAGGTCGGCTTCCAGGGCATGGGCGGCGGCGCCAAGCATGCGACCTCCCAGAATGCGGACAAGAAGGGCGGCGTGCTGGAGAGCTGCCGCGGCGAGACCGCGAAGGACGTGCGCACGTGTCAGGTCCCGATCCGTCTCATGCTCCGCGACATCGCCGAGGGCGAGGCGCCTGCCGGTGCGAGCGCAGCTGCTGCGGCTGGCGCACCGCCGCCGGCGCGCTCCGATCAGACCGGCCTCGACATGGAGGAAGTGAAGCTCCGAGAGTCGGGCGCGCGCAAGCGGGTGGCGAAGGACGGCAAGGGCTGCCTCGCGGACCTCGACGAAGCCGATCGTCGCTGGCCGAATTCCGCGCGCCTGTCGACGCGGCCGGACGGCATGATGAACATCCGCGGCGAGTGCCTGATGCTCACCGGCGACTGCGCGAATGGCCGCAAGCTGCTGCGAATGGCCATGGAGCGCATGGGCATGACGACCCAGGCCGTGGACACCGTCGTGAAGATCCGCGCCGACGAGCTCTGCGCGAAGAAGTAGGCGCTACTCGATCTTCACCGGCGCCGCGTAGCTCTTCAGCTCCGCACGCGCGTCGCCGCCGGCTGCGTGCACCTCGAGCAGCACCATGCCCACGCCCGGGCAGTACGTCGTCACGTACTTCGAGCCTTCGGGCCGGCCGCCCTCCTCCACCGTCTGGACACACGAGCTGTACGCGCCGGCGACCACCTTCGGCGTCGCCTCGATGGACACCACCTTCGCCGTGCCGCCGTGCTCGCCCGGCCACGTGGCGCCGACGTCGAGCGGGGCCTTCAGGATGAACGCGCCGCCGTCGTACGCGACGCCTTGCGGCGTGAACACGAAGCGCTTGGTGGCGTTCGAGAGACGGAGCTCGCCGTGCGTCGCATCCGTGCGATGCACCTTCGCCACGAGCATGCCGGTCTCGCCGTTCTCGGAGGTGGCGTACGCGTAGATCCGTCCCTCCTCGAGCGGAAAGTACTGCTCCGCGCTCGAGCCGCTCGCCGGCTTCGTCGAGACCGGCGGCGCCTCCGGACCCGCCGCCGGGCCACACGCCAGCATCACGCCACACGACCCGACCAGCCCGACCAGGGAAAGACGCTTCACGCCGGCCATCCTAGCGAAATCCAACCGTTGTCCGGTCCACGCTCTTCACGGTCACGAAATCTCTCCTCCATCCGCCCGGCGACCGCTTTCGCGCCCCGTGGAACGTGCTACTTCCGCCGCGCCGTGAACGATCAGCTCAGCTCCGATCTCGCCTCGCTCCGCATCGACCGGGACGCGCCCACGCCTCCCACCGGCGCCGGCGCGGCGGGCTTGAAGCGCGTGCTCGTACCCGTGCTGGTCCTCGCCGCCATCGGCGGCGCCGGCTACTTCGTCTGGACCAAGCTCGAAGGCCAGATCCTCAAGCAGGAAGTGAAGACCACCGAGGTCGCGCTCATCTCGCCTTCGCAGGCCGAGGTGCAGGTCACGGCCACCGGCTACGTCATCCCGCAGCGCACGTCCAAGGTCGGCGCCAAGCTGCCAGGCCGGCTCGCGAAGGTCTTCGTCAAGGAAGGCGACACGGTCAAGGAAGGCGATGTCCTCGCCCAGCTCGAAGACGCCGACCAGAAGAGCCAGATCGTCGCCGCTTCCTCGCGCGTCGGCGTCGCCAGCGCGCGCGTCTCCACGGCCCGCGCCAACCTCGCCGAGGTCACGCAGCAGGTCGAGCGCGAGAAGGCGCTCGTCGCGAGCGGCGCCGTGGGCAAGGCCGGCCTCGACAACCTCGTCGCCCGCGAGAGCGCGCTCCGCGAGGGCGTGAAGGCCGCCGAGGCCGAGGCCACCTCCGCACGAGCCGACGTCGGCACCTTCGGCGTCGGCCTCAAGGACCGCACCATCGTCGCGCCCATCGGCGGACGCATCGTCACGAAGCCCGCCACCGTGGGCGAGTTCGTGGGCGGCATCGGCAACATCGGCCTCGTCGCGGAGATCGTCGACTTCGACAGCCTCATGGTCGAGACCGACGTCCCCGAGTCCCGCCTCCACATCATCAAGATCGGCGGCCCCGCCGAGATCGTCCTCGATGCGTACCCGAACAAGCGGTACCGCGGCATCGCCACCGAGCTCGGCCAGCGCGTCAACCGCGCCAAGGCCACCGTCGTCGTGAAGGTGAAGTTCGTCGACGACGCGCAGAACGTGCTCCCCGAGATGAGCGCGCGCGTCAGCTTCCTGTCGAAGGCCATCACCGACGATGCGCTCAAGGAGTCGCCGAAGCGCGTCGTCTCGAACGACGCCATCGTCGACCGCGGCGGTCAGAAGGTGGTCTTCGCCGTCGATTCGGGGAAACTACACATATTTCCGGTAAAGGTTGGCGGGCCGGTGGGCGGGACCGCCGTCGAGCTGATCGACGGGCCGGCCCCCGGTGTGAAGGTCGTCGCGAAGCCCACGCCCGAAACGGCGGACGGCCAGCGCATCAAGGAGACGGACAAGTGAGCGGAACCGAATCGCGCGGCCCCGAGAGCGAGAGCAATCTCGTGAACATGCCCGAGACGCCCACCACCGAGGTCGACGTCCCCGAGCCGTATCGGAAGAACGAGGTCGACGCCTCCACCGCGGCGAAGGCGAAGGGCAAGACCGCCTATCGCGACACCAACGCGAAGACCATCATCGAGCTGAAGGGCGTCACCAAGACGTTCGTGCGCGGCAAGGAGCCTCTCACCGTGCTCGACGGCCTCACTCTCGACGTCCACGAGGGCGCATTCGAAGCGCTCATGGGCCCGTCCGGCTCCGGCAAATCGACGTTGCTGAACCTCATCGCAGGCCTCGATCGCCCGACGAGCGGCACGGCGAAGGTCGCCGGCAACGATCTCTCGACGATGAGCGACGGCGACCTCGCGCGCTTCCGCTCGCGGCACATCGGCTTCATCTTCCAGGCCTACAACCTGATGCCGGTCCTCACCGCGCTCGAGAACGTGGAGCTCCCGCTCCTCCTGACGAAGCTCTCGTCGAGCGATCGTCGCAAGCGCGCGCAGACCGCGCTCCGCGCCGTCGGCCTCGAGGACCGCATGGGCCATTACCCGCGCCAGCTCTCGGGCGGCCAGGAGCAGCGCGTCGCCATCGCGCGCGCCATCGTCAACGACCCGACCATCATCGTCGCCGACGAGCCCACCGGCGATCTCGATCGCAAGTCGGCCGACGACATCCTCACGCTCCTCACGAAGCTCAACGAGGAGTTCAAGAAGACCATCCTCATGGTCACCCACGACCCGGCCGCAGCCGAGCGTGCCACCGCCACGCGCCACCTGAACAAGGGCAAGCTGGAATGAGGTGCGTCAAATGAGCGGGCTGTTCCTCATCGCTGCGCGGAACCTCGGTCGCAACTGGCTGCGCACCATCCTCACGGTGCTCGGCGCAGCCGTCGCGCTGGTCGCGTTCATCATGCTGCGCACCGTGCTCAGCTCGTGGGAGGTCGGCGCCGAGTACGCCGCGAAGGATCGCCTCGGCACCCGCCACAAGGTGTCGTTCGTGATGCAGCTTCCCAAGAAGTACATCGACGACATCCGCGGCGTCCCCGGCGTGAAGCAGGCGACGTGGGCGAACTGGTTCGGCGGCAAGGACCCGGGCAAGCCCGACGAGTTCTTCGCCACGCTGGCGGTCGACGCGCCGAGCTTCCTCCCCGTGATGGACGAGCTGACGCTCGATCCCGACGCGAAGGCGCGCTGGCTCGCCGACAAGCACGGCGCCATCATCGGCGACGTCCTCGCGAAGAAGCTGAACCTCAAGGTCGGCGACAAGTACATCCTGCAAGGCAGCATCTATCCCGGCGACTGGGAGTTCCAGATCGACGGCATCTACACCGCCGCGCGTAAATCGCTCGATCGCTCACAGTTCATCTTCCACTGGGGCTACCTGAACGACGCGATCCCCGAGGAGCGCCGCGACACCATCGGCTGGGTCATGACCCGGGTCGAAGACCCCTCGCAGAGCGCGGACATCTCCGGAAAGATCGACAAGATTTTCGACGAGCGCGACACGCAGACCGTCACCATGAGCGAGCGCAACATGCAGCTCTCCTTCATGGCGATGTTCGGGGCCATCCTCACGGTGCTCGACATCGTGTCGGTCATCATCCTGATCATCATGCTGATGATCCTCGGCAACACCATCGCGATGGGCGTGCGCGAGCGCACCCGCGAATACGCCGTGCTGCGCGCCATCGGCTTCCAGCCCTGGCACATCCGGTTCTTCGTGATGGGCGAGGCCTTCGTGCTCGGCATCGCTTGCGGCGCGGTCGGCGTGGGCATCGCGTATCCCTTCGTCAACGGCCTGCTCGGCAAGGCCATCGAGGAGAACATGAGCGCGTGGTTTCCCTACTTCCGGGTCGAGCCCAGCGTGGCCATCCTGGCCGGCGTGATCGCGGTGGTCCTCGCGACCACCGCGGCGCTCATTCCGGCCATCCAGGCCGGACGTATCTCGGTGACGGACGCGCTCCGGCGGGTCGGATGAGGGCACCGCGATGATTCCTGTAAAATACAACTATCGCAACCTCGTCGTCCGCAAGACGACCACCATCGCGGCGGCCTTCGGGCTCGCGCTCGTCGTCTTCGTGTTCGCCGCCGCGCAGATGCTCGGCAACGGGATCAAGAAGACGCTCGGCCGCTCGGCCGGCGCGGAGAACGCCATCGTCCTCCGCCGCGGCTCGAGCGCCGAGATGGAGAGCGGCATCGAGGAGAACCAGGTCAACCTGGTGCTCGCCCAGGCCGCGCAGATCGGCGCATCGAAGAAGCCGCCCGGCGTCGGCGAGATCCTCGTGGTCATCCTCATGGACAAGCTCGGCACCAACGGCGTCTCCAACGTCACCGTGCGAGGGGTCCCCGAGGACGTCTTCGAGTTCCGGAACAGCGCGAAGATCATCGAGGGGCGCGCCGCGAGGCCCGGAACCGACGAGGTCGTCGTCGGCTCGGGCATCCGTGGTCGCTTCAAGGGTCTCGAGATCGGCCAGAGCTTCGACCTCAAGAAGAACCGCTCCGCCAAGGTGGTCGGCGTCTTCGCGGACGACGGCTCCTCGTTCGAATCCGAGGTCTGGGCCGACATCCACACCGTGCGCACCGCGTTCGGGCGCGAGGGCTACGTCTCGAGCGTCCGCGTTCGCCTCGACGCCGCCAGCAAGTTCGATGCGTTCAAGGCGCTCGTCGAGCAGAACCGCCAGCTCGGTCTCGCCGTGCAGCGCGAGGCCGATTATTACGAGAAACAGTCCGAGGCGACGTCGGTCTTCCTCACCATCATGGGAACGATGATCGCGGTGCTCTTCTCGATCGGCGCGATGATCGGAGCGACCATCACCATGAACGCGCAGGTCGCGAACCGACAGCGCGAGATCGGAACGCTGCGCGCGCTGGGCTTCTCACGACGGAGCATCCTCACCTCGTTCCTCCTCGAGTCGATCGTGCTCGCCACCATCGGGGGCCTGGTCGGCGCAGCGGCGTCGCTCGGCCTCTCGTTCGTGAAGATCACCATGCTCAACGCCGGAACCTGGTCGGAGATCGCGTTCACGTTCGAGCCCACGCCGGCGATCATCATCCGCTCGATGGTCCTCGCCGGGTTCATGGGCGTGGTCGGCGGCTTCTTGCCGGCGATTCGCGCGGCGCGCGTCAGCCCGATCGAAGCGATGCGCGCGTAGGCGCGCGTAGGCGCGAGCAGCTTCAGCCTGCCGTCACCCGACCGTCGCCGGTCAGGTCGACGGCAGGACCGACGTGGCGTGGTGCACGGCCGACCGTGACGTCGACGAAGGCCTTCGTACGCGACGCGACCTCGCGCATCTGGAGCCACGCGATGCCGCGATAGACATGACGGTCTGCGGCGCTGCCCTCGGCTTCCATGCCGAGCGCGCGAGCGCACCAGACCGCGCGCGCGAGGTGGAACTCCTGCGTCACCACCACGATGCGCGATGCGCCGAACACGTGGCGCGCGCGCCACATCGAGCTGTAAGTATCGAGGCCGGCGTGGTCCATGAAGATCACGGACGCGGGGACACCGTTCGCCTCGAGGTACACGCGCATCGCGTTGGGCTCGTCGTAGCGGGCGGACTGGTGATCACCGCTGACGATGACCCGCGTGACTCGCCCCGTTCGATACAGCTCGAGCGTCTCGTCGAGTCGATCGCGGAGGACATCGGACGGGGACCCGTCGTCACGAACGCCGGCGCCGAGGACGAGCGCACAGTCGACCGAGCCCGTGACGCGGCCTCCCCTGCCGCCGTCCAGCACGGCCAGGTTGGCGGCGAGGACGCCGAGGGTGGCGAGGCCGCCGAGCGTGAGGAGTGCGGCGAGGAACCGGGTCACGCGTGGCTTCCGTCGCCGTCTCGACATCCCCTCGCTACGCTCGGGCGGCGCTCGTGATTCCTCGCGCGCTCACTTCGTGGCGGCGGCCGCGGCCGCCACGATGGCCTCGATCTCGGCCGCGCGCTGTCCCGCCCCCTTCTTCTGGGACGGGTCGGTGAGCAGGGACTCGGCCTTGCGAAATCGAAGCGCGACGTCACGCAGGTACGGCACGGCGTCGGCCCCTTCCGGCGGCGAGAGCGCCCGGAGATGCGCCGCGTCGTACGCCGCCATGCCGGCGAGCGGACCGCCCTCGGTCACGAGCGCATCGAGCGCCTCGGTGTGCCGCAGATCGAGCGCAGCCGGCGTCGGCGCGCGCATCATCTCGGCGGCGCCGTTCGGACCATGCGCGAGCGCGAGCGCGAGCGCGAGGATCAGGCGATCCTCGGGCTTCGCGCTCGACGCCGCCGCGTGCGCCGCTTCGACGAAGTCGACGCGACGCCAGTACACGCGCCCCATGTCCAAGCGCGCGCGCGCGTAGGGCGTTCGCAACTCGTCGGCCGCGCTCGCCGGCAGCTTCTTGACGTGCTCGCGCAGCCCGCGTGTCACGCCGTTGGCGAGGAACCGTGGATCCTCGGCGTGCGCGATGTCGCCGCTCTCGAGCCAGTACGTCGGAATGCTCGCGATGGCCGCGTCCTGCGGCGTGCTTGCAGGCGGCACCACCGCGGCCGGAACCAGCAGCGCATCGAGCGCGTCGATGCGACGACCTCCATAGAGCTTCGTGAGGAGCACACGCGCGCGATCGAGCCGCGGATCGCGGATGATGCCGATGCGCGCGAAGTCGCTCATGCCGACGAGCGCCGCGTCGCGACCGCGCTTCTTGCGCGGCTCGAGCGCCTCGTCGAGCGCGGCCTCGTAGATCGACTTCAGCTCCGGGTCCCACGTGGCGGGCACGGGAGCGCTGCGCATCCGATCGACGAGGCGGAGCTCGGCGATGCCGGCCTCGATCGCCGCGACACCACGCGCATAGCCGGAGAGACCGGCGGCTCCCGACGAGAGCAGCTCGATGGCGGTCGACTGCTCGAGCAGCCATGCTTTGAGCGGACCGCTGACAAAGGCCTTCACCTTCTCCTTGTCACGGAGCGCGCCCATCGCTGGCGGAGCGCTCGCGGTTCGCGCGAGCTTGCCCGCGAGCGAGAAGCCGACGAGCAGTCGCACGTTGCCGGGAACGGCGGCGGCCGCGCTCGCGAGCGGTGCGTTGAGGAGCGGGTCGACGATGGCATCGGCGCACTCGACAGGCGCCAGGTCCGCACGCAACGCGCGGTTGAGCATGACGTTGCTCTTCGGATCCTTCGCGAGCGCGACGAGCCGTGCGTCGCGCTTCGCCGGATCCTTCTCGGCGAACGCGCCGACGACGTCCGAGGCCTCGGCGCTCGGCGCGCGGCTCGCATACGCCGCACACGACGCGGGCGACGGCGCGACGCCCTTCGCCTTGGTCGCCCGCCGCCACGGCTCGAGGTCGAGGGCCGCGAGGGTCCCGGGCTCGGCGCTGTCGTCGTCACGCGGCCCCACCGGGACCGCGAACGGATCGGCGGGCGCGCTCGGGCCGCCAGCGGGCGGAGCGCCAGCCACGGCGGATCCGTTGGGAGCGGATCCGGGCGGACCGACCGGGCTGACCGGGGGAGCGCCGTCGGCCCCGCCGCAGCCGGCCGCAAGGAAGAGGACAAGCCCGAGCGCCGCGCCGCGGTGGACAGGCTGTGAGCAATTTATTCTGTAGTTGTTTCGCATGGTTCAACGGACCCCGTGACAGTCAATGTCGCTTGCGCGCGTCAGGAGCTCCCGCTTCTCGAGGGGCGTTAATTATCCGTCAGTATCTCCCTTGACCATACACAGTTCCGGGGCTAGACCGCCGCTTCCATTGATCCGGCCGAGCTCTCGACGCTGTCGAGAACCGCCGGCCCCCGGAGGAGGAAGCCGGGATCGGGTCGCTGGGCGGGGTCAGGGCCAGAGGGAGTGAACTTGGATATGTCGTCTTTGCAGATTTTCGGTGGTCGTTTCGTGCGCCGGGCGGTTCGTGCGGGCGTCTTTGCAGGTCTGGCGGGGCTCGCTGCGGTGACGGGTTGTGCCAGCCCAGATGCGGCGGCCACCAAGGAGAGCATCGAAAGCTCGGAGAGCGATCTGAAGCTCTCCTCCCCCCAGTACCTCGGCCAGATCGCCGACGGCGCCACGAAGACGAGCAACTACGCGAACCCGCCGCGCTACCGCGCCTACGGATTCACCGCGGCCGGCGGTGACGAGATCACCGCCACGGTGAAGTCGTTCGACGGCGACGCGATGGGCTGGATCACGACGTCTTCGTACACGGTGCTCGCCGCGAACGACGACGCGTCGAGCTCCACGCTCGACTCGAAGGTCGTCTACACCGTGCCCGCCGGCACCGCCTCTCGCGCGTACCGCATCGTCTTCCGCGACTACGACCTCCTCGATGCGACGTTCAGCGTGAAGCTGTCCATCAAGGCCAGCGTCCCCCCCGTCGACGCGTGCGATCCGAACAACGAGCTCTGGCGCGATTACAAGGGCACGCCGACGAGCTGCCAGGTCATTCGCTACAGCTGCCCGTCGGGCACCAAGTCGTTCCAGAACGCCTGCGGCTGCGGCTGCGAAGACCTCGTTCACTGAGCTGACACGGAGCTCCCACGGAGATCTGGCGCCGAGCGCTGAGCGCGTCATGCTGGAGTAGGCATGATCGAGCTCGTCGTGATCGGCGCCACCCTGGCGATCGCCGCCGGCGCGTCGGGCGCGCAGGCACGACGACGCACGCTGGCTGCACGCACGCTCGAGCGTTACGCGCAGTGGCGCTCGCACCTCTACGTCCCGGGCGCGCAGCGGAAGGACAGCCCGCGCGTCGAGGGCGCCAAGGACGAGGTGTCGTTCACCATCGACCTCGTGAAGATTCGAGGAAACCTCAAGACACGCGTGAGGGCGCCGGTCTCGAAGGGACCGAGCGCAAAGCTCGCCATCGTCCAGCGCGGGGCGCTCGGCCGCGCGCTGCGAACGCGTGCCGATGACGACGTCGAGGTCGGCATCGCCGCGTTCGACGAGGCGTATCGCGTGCACGGCATGGCTCCCGACGAGGCGCGCACCTGGCTCGAGTCCTCGATGGAGAACCTCGTGATGCTCGACGAGCGGAGCGACGTGTGGCTCGGGAGCGACGGCGCAACCGTGACGCTGGCGTGGTCGGGGGTGGAGATGAATCCGCTGCTCCTCGACTCCGCGCGTGACGTGGTGGTGAGCCTCGCGCGGTGGCACAGGCCTGAATTTCCCTATCGGTGAACGATTCCGCTCGCGGCGCCCAAGCCCTGCGCGAGCCAGTGTGTCCGACCGCTCGAGGTACGCATGACCGGCGGTCCCGAACGACGAGACGAGAGCGTGAATTTCTCCCTCAAGGAGCTGATGAAGCTCGAGGACGAGCGCATCAGTCAGGAGCGACAAGCGCGCGAGGCCCGCGAGCTCGCCGCGAAGAACGCGCGCGACGATGCCGAGCGTCGCGCGCGCGAGGAGCTCGCCGCGAAGGAACGCGTCGCCGAAGACGAGCGTGAACGCGCGCGCTTCCGCGAGATGGAAGAAGAGGCGCGACGGGAAGCCATGCAGCGCGCGGCCGTCGAGCAAGCGCGCATCACCGTCGAGGCCCGCACCCGTGCCGAGGAATCGGACCGCGAGCGTCGCCACGAGATCGAGCTCCAGCGCATGCGCGCGGAGACGGTGAAGAGGCCGGGCCCCGGCGGCTACGTCGCGAGCTCACTCGGCGGCGCAGCCGTCACGCTCGCGATCTGCCTCGTGATGCACTTCGCAGTGTCGAAGCCCGCGAGCGACAAGCGCATCGCTGAGCTCGATCGCGCCGTGGCCGGCGCCGAGGGACGCGAGAGCGAGCTCGGACGTCGCGTCGATGATCAGAAGGCCCGCATCGGTCAGCTCGAGAAGAGCCTCTACGACATGCAGGAGGAGCTGAGCAAGCGGCCGCCGGTAGCGGTCACGCCGCCAAGGACGCCGGGCGGCTCGATCGTCCCGAAGCGCAACGGAGCCGGAGGAGGCGCCGATTCCTCCAAGGGCAAGGGCCCGAACGACGGTCCGCCTTGCGCAAAGGGCGATCCCCTCTGCTTCCGCATCGATACGCACTGAGCTCCGCGCTATACCAGAGGCATGTCCGACGCCGTCGCGAAGGATAAGGCCACAGACATCGTACTGCTCGGGCCACCGACGGCGGATGGCGGCGGCGTCCACGTGCTGCGCGCTCGTGATGCGAAGCTCGAGACTGGCGAGCTGAGGGCGCTCCAGGAAGGTCGACCCATCACCGGTGAGGTGGTGACGCTCACTCCGCGCAAGGACAACCCGCGCGTCTGTGACGTGACCGACAGCTATCAACCGCCGGTGGCGGCTGCTGCAGCGATGACCCACAAGGGGCCTGCGAACGTGGCGACCGAGGCCTACCGGCAGGGCTGGGACGAGGTCTTCGGCAAGAAGCCTTCGTCGGCGCCGCCCGCCGCGAACTGAGCTCGCTCGTCGAGGAACTTCCGCATCGCCGGGATCACCACCTCGGGACGCTCGAGCATCGAGAAGTGACTCGATCGCCAGAGCCGGATGTACTCGGCGTCGGGCATGCGACGCGCCATCTCCGCCGACTGATACGGAGGCGTGAGCACGTCGAGCATGCCCGCGATGATCAGCGCCGGCGCCTGGATGTGGCGCAGCAAGTGATACGTGGAGTGGGCATCCAGCTCCTGGAACAGCCGCAGGTAGTTGGTGAAGCTCGGTCCGAGCACGTCGTCGAGGTAGCGACCCAGGAGCGGCGTGAGCTCGCTCGCGCGGGCGCCGGCGGTGAGGCGCATGCCCATCCACATGGGAACCTCCGCAAAGCGCGATACGCGCGCGAGCTGCTTCGCCACCTCCTCGTGATCCTGGAGCCAGTCGAGCAGTGCGTGGAGACGCTTGGGCAGGAACGGCACCGAGACGAAGGGCTGGAAGCCGGTGGAGAGGACGTGCCCGTGCGTCCCGTTGAGCAGCACGAGGCCGGCCACCTTCTCGGGGAAGCTCGCGGCGACGTCGAGCGAGATCTGCACGCCCATGCTCCATCCGCAGAACACAGCGCGGTCGACGTTCTCGGCAGCGAGGATCGCCATGATGTCGTCGACGTGGTTGGCGACGGAGAGCTTGCGCTTCGACTTCGGTGACCCGGATGCGAAGAGCCCGCGGTAGTCCCACGTGATGATGCGGTACTCCGACCAGAACGCGTCGATGACCGGCGTCCACGCGTAGAGCCTTCCGCCCAGGCCATTGGCGAGAACGAGCGTCTTCGCGTCGGGCCGGCGATCGCCGAGGACCTCGTACGCAATGCCCGTTCCGTCCGCGGCGACGATGCGTCGCTCTTCGTAGGTCGACTCCCAGCCGGCGGATGTCACGCGTCGAATTGTATCACCGGGGTCGGGCGCGTAGGATCCGCCGATGACCAACGCTCGTTCGTTCGGTGTCCTCGTGAGCGTCGCCGCCATCGTGCTGGGCCTCAGCGTCACCACTGGCGCGCGCGCCGACGAGGAATGCCCGCTCGGCTCCGTGTCGAAGTCGGAGAGCGGCGAGACCTGGTGCGAGCCGACCGTCTGCGACGACACGGCGCCGTGTCCCGGTGGCATGCTGTGCCGACCGATCCCGCTCTGCGTCGAGATCGGCGTGCTCCCGCAGGCGCCCGGCTCGAAGAGCGATGCCGGGCAGCGACTGCTCGTGCGCCAGCGCTGCGGCGCAGACAAGTCGTGCCCGC
>JAYTZB010000522.1:0-4057 GCA_043742085.1 Polyangiaceae bacterium | reverse complement strand
CCGTCGCCGCCATCGAGTCGCGCGGGATCCGCGTCGCGCGCGGCGAGAAGATGATCCTCCGCGGCGTGTCGATCCGCGCCGAGGCCGGCGAGGTGGTCGGGGTCCTAGGACCCTCGGGCGCGGGCAAGTCGACGCTCTTCCGCGCGCTGGTCGGCGAGATCGCCGTGGAGGACGGCCAGGTTCTCCTCTTCGAGAAGGACATGACGAAGACCGCGCTCTGGGAGCGCGCGCGCGCAGGCGTCGCGTATGTCCCGCAGACGCCGAGCGTGCTCTGGGATCTCTCGGTGAGAGACAACCTCCGCGTCTATCACCGCGTCGTGCACGGCGGCGCGTGGCCGAAGCGCGCGCGCGCGGGCGAGGACGACGCCATCGCGCGCCTCGCCGAGCGCGTCGCGCTCTCCGATCGCATGGACGTGCGCGCCGGCGAGCTCTCGGGGGGCGAGCGCAGGCGCCTCGAGCTCGCGCGCGCGCTGACGCGGCCGCCGAAGGTCCTCGTCTGCGACGAGCCCTTTGCCGGCGTCGACCCCCAGCAGGCGAGCCGCCTGGGCGACATGCTCCGCGGCCTCGCCGACGACGAGGGCGTCTGCGTCTTGCTCTCCGACCACCACGTCGCCGAGGCCCTCCGCGTGTGCACGCGCGCGATCCTCCTCCTCGACGGCCAGGTCGCGATGGAGGGCACCCCGGACGAGTTCCAGGAGCACCCGCTCGTCGTGGGCCGCTACCTGGGGAGCTGGACGCGAAGCCTCCCGCCACCCGCGTCGCTCTGAACGACGCGCGAAACCGGGGCAATTTGCCCGGTGGCCCGATTATCGCTTTCGCGACTCGCGCCGGCGTGCAAACCTTGCTTTGCAGGATCTTTGCCGATGGAAATCAAACAGCAACTCAAGCTCAGTCAGCAGCTCGTGATGACGCCGCAGCTCCAGCAGGCGATCCGCCTGTTGCAGCTCTCTCGGCTCGAGCTCATCGAGGAAATCCGCAAGGAATGTGACGCGAACCCCGTCCTCGCGGACGAGGATTTCGAGCCGCGCCCCCGGGCCACCGGCGACAACGCCGTCGACGCCGTCCACCAGTCCAACGAGCAGGGTGAGCTCCGGATCGACCGCCTGGAGGACAGGAAACGGCTCGAGTCCGGCGACGTCCAGAAGACCGACGCGAAGCAGGTCGGCGAGATCGACTGGGAGCAATTCCTCGAGAATCGCACCCTCCAGCAGCCGCTCCCCGCCAGCCGCGGCGGGTTCGAGGAGCTGCCCCCCATCGAGCAGAACCTCACGAAGCAGGCCTCGCTCGTCGACCACCTGCGCTGGCAGCTCCAGATGAGCGACTTCACCGAGTCGGAGAAGCGCTTCGCCGAGCTCGTCCTCGGAAACCTCGACGATCAGGGCTTCCTCGACCTCAAGGGCGTCGAGCGCCCCGACGGCACCCGCACCCCGGACCTCACCATCGAGGAGCTCGCCGAAGAGGTGGACGTCAACCCCGAGGACGCCCCCGAGATCCTCCGCATCATGCAGGAGTGGGATCCGGTCGGTGTCTGCTCCCGCGATCTCCGCGAGTGCCTGCTGGTCCAGGCGGAGGTGTTCGGGTCCGAGGACCTCGACATCACCATCATCGACAAGCACCTCCACAACCTCGAGAAGCACAACTACCAGGCCATCGCGCGTGACCTGAAGGTGCCGGTCGAGGAGGTCTACGAGTCGGTCAAGGAGATCCAGAAGCTGGAGAGCCGCCCGGCGCGGAACTTCAGCGAGACCGACGAGAAGCAGATCGCGATCACGCCCGACGTCTACGTCGTGCGCGACGAAGAGAAGTGGACCGTCACCGACAACGATCGCGGCGTGCAGCGGCTCTACATCAACGAGACCCTCACGAAGCAGCTCCTGAAGGACCCGAACGCCAAGGAGTTCATCGGCGAGAAGCTGCGGAACGCGCAGTGGCTCATCCGCGCCATCGAGCAGCGTCGGAAGACCATCATCCGCGTCACCGAGTGCATCGTCGAGAAGCAGAAGGAGTTCTTCGAGAAGGGCGTTCAGTTCTTGAAGCCCATGATCCTCCGCGACGTCGCCGAAGCGGTCGGCATGCACGAGTCGACGATCTCGCGCGTCACCACCAACAAGTACGTGCACACGCCGCAGGGGCTCTTCGAGCTGAAGTACTTCTTCAACTCGTCGATCCGCCGCGTCTCCGAGGAGGACATCGCCTCGGAGAGCGTGAAGCAGGCGATCAAGAAGATCATCGACGGCGAGGACAAGCAGAACCCCCTCAGCGATCAGGCGATCGTCGAGATCCTCGCCAAGAACGACGGCATCCAGATCGCCCGCCGCACGGTGGCGAAGTACCGCGAGATGCTGGGCATCCTCGCCTCGAGCAAGCGCAAGAAGCTGTTCTGACCCGTTCTGCGGAGCTTCCGCCATATCGATAGCCGTCAGGTCGTGCGCGGGAGTACTCTCACGAGAGCTTCCACGGACCGCTTGCCGCAGCTTTTCTCAGTTCGGATCGATGACGCCACGACGGAGGAACGAACCTGATGAACATCTCCATCACCTTCCGACAGATGGATGCCACGGATGCGGTCAAGGGATACGCGACCGAGAAGATCGCGAAGCTACAGAAGTTCCTCCGGCAACCGCTGCACGGATCGGTGACCCTCAGCTGTCAGAAGACGCTTCACATGGCGGAAGTGGACGTGCACGCGGGGAGCGACCACTTTCATGCCCACGAATCATCGGAGGACATGTACGCGTCGATCGACAAGGTGATCGACAAGCTCGAACGGCAGATCCGCGAGGTGCACACCACCCACAAGAAGAAGGGTGCTGAGCGCGCATCGGATCGATTGCTCCCGGACGAGCCCGAGAAGGACTAGCCAGCCGCCCCACGGAGAACCACCGCATGCGACGACGTTGCGTCGGCGATGTGCGGCCCCCTCATCATGCGTCTCACGGACCTACTCTCGCCGGAGCGCGTCGGCATCAGGCACGCAAACGGCCGCGAATTCGGTGAATTCGACAAGCACAAGGCCATCGCGCTGCTCGCATCGATGTTCGGCGAGCACGACGGCGTCACCCCGGAGGAGATCGAGCGCGTTCTCCTGGAGCGCGAAGCACTCCAGTCCACGGGTATCGGCGAGGGGGTCGCCATCCCGCACGGCGCGCTTCCGCAACTGAAGGAGCAGGTCGCAGCCCTGCTCATCGTCCCCGACGGCGTGGAGTTCCAGGCCATCGACGACGCCAAGGTGTCGATCCTGTTCGGCGTCATCGGACCGAAGCGCGCAACCGGCGAGCATCTCAAGACGCTCGCGCGCGTGTCGCGACTGCTCCGGAGCAAGGAGTTCCGAGCTCGGCTCGTCGGAGCGCCCTCCGCTGTGAACGTCTTCGACCTGATCAAGGCTTCGGAGCCGGAGCCACGTGAGGAGACGGAGAAAAAGGGGGGGCCGTGATCACGGCGCGCAAAGGGGGGATGCGCTCATGACGGTGCCGGGGCAATCGATGCCGCCGCCGATGGTGGAGGTCGCCGTCGGCGAGCTCCTGGCCGACACACGTCTGAGCGTCGAGCTCACCCGCCTCGCCGGCGAGGCGGGCCTCGGTCGGCCCGTCCGTCATCCGCGCGTCCAGAAGAGCGGCCTCGCGCTCGCCGGCCATTTCTACGGCGTCGTCCCGACGCGCGTGCAGGTGCTCGGCGAGACCGAGCTCTCCTTCCTCGAGACGCTCTCCGCCGAAGCTCGAGGCGAGGCCGCGCGGGGCTTCTTCTCGCTCGGTCTGTCGTGCGTGGTGGTGACGCGTCGCGAGGAGCCGCCCAAGCCCATCGTGCAGGCGGCAGAGGCCACCGGCACGCCGCTGTTCATGAGCGCGGCGCGGTCGAGCCGCACCATCAACATGCTGCACGGCGTCCTCGACGAGAAGCTCGCGCCAACGACCACGCTGCACGGCGTGCTCGTCGACGTCTTCGGCATCGGGCTCCTGCTCGTCGGCAAGAGCGGCATCGGCAAGAGCGAGTGCGCCGTCGAGCTCGTCCTCCGTGGCCATCGCCTCGTCGCCGACGACGTCGTTCGTTGCGAGTGGCG
>JAYTZB010000521.1:0-7697 GCA_043742085.1 Polyangiaceae bacterium | reverse complement strand
TCGACCTCCACTACTACGACGTCGAGACCAACGAGAATGCGCTCGAGCACATCGAGGGCAAGACCGCCGCCGATCAGGTCTACCTGTGCCACACGTCCTGCGCGCTCGGGCATACGCGCCTCCTCGATCAGCTGTGCACGATCACGAGCTTCCTCGATCGGAACCCCGGCGAGATCTTCAGCATCATCTTCGAGAACGACGTGAAGGACGCGGACACGGACGAGGTGCTGCGCGCGAGCGGGCTCGCCGACTACGCGTACGTGCACGCCAAGGGCGCGCCCTGGCCGACGCTCCGCGAGCTCATCGACACGAACAAGCGGGTGGTCGTCTTCCTCGAGCAAGGCGGCGGCACGCCTGCGTATCTCCATCGCGCCTACGCCGACGAGATGTGGGACACGCCCTACTCCTTCGCGAAGAAGGAGGATTTCTCGTGTGCGCTCGGCCGCGGCGCGAAGGCGAATGCCCTCTTCCTGGTCAACCACTGGCTCAGCAATCCGTTCGGCGACATCGGCTTCGCGCGTGACGTCAACACCACCGCCGTCCTCGGCGGACGGGTCACGCAGTGCACGAGCGAAGCGGGACGCGCGCCCACGTTCGTGAGCGTCGATTTCTACGACGTCGGCGATCTCTTCGGCGTCGTGCGAAGGACCAACGGCCTCTGACTCGGGGCCGCGGGTCAGGTCCGCGGCTTGCCGAAGACCGGCATCGTGGCTTCGAACGCGCCCACGTCCTCGTAGTACTTGCGCGCCGTGGCCTCGAGCTCGGGCGTCGTGTAGCGCTCGGCGACGGGCTCCTCGATGACGGCGACGATGACGCTCGCCACCTCTTCGCCGGTCTGTCGCACGAGGCCGGCGTGAACGAACGGCGTCCCGCCCAGCGCGTTGTTCGCGAACTCGGTCGACACGGGCCCCGGCATCACGAGGGACACGTGCACCTCGGGATGCGTGCCGCGAAGATGCATGCGCAGGTTCGACGTGAGGACGTTCAACGCTGCCTTCGACGCGCTGTAGGCGGAGCGGAACGGCGCCATCGGCACGCGACCGAGCATCGACGAGACGTTGATCAGGTGACCGTGCCCGCGCTCCTGGAAATGCGGAACGATCGCCTGCATGCCGTAGAGCGCGGACTTGAGGTTCACGCTGAACATCTCGTCCATGTCGGCGTCGCTGAGGTCGAGGACGCTGCGCGTGATGCCGCGGCCGGCGTTGTTCACCCAGACGTCGACGTGGCCGAAGGTGCGGATGGCCTCGTCGCGGATGCGCTCGACGTCGACTCGCTTGGTGACGTCCGCGATGACCGCATGCGCGTCGGCGGCGGACTCGCGCATGACCGTGCGCAACGCATCGCCGCTGCGCGCGGCGCCGACGACGTGATGCCCCTTCTTGCCGAGCTGCTTCGCGAGCTCGGCGCCGATGCCGGCGCTCGCTCCCGTGATGACGATGACCTTGGCGTCCATGGTTGTCTCCTCAGGGCTTCGGGGTTGGCTGGGCCTGGCTGGCGGGGATGGCGGTCGACAGCTTCATCAGCGGCGCGCATTCTCGGCGCGCCATCTCGAAGCGCATGCTGCGCGTCGCCAGCTGACAGCGGAGGTCCTGGACGGCCATCGACGCGAGGTACCGCTCGGAGAGCGGCTTCAACGTGCTCCAGGCGGCGACGAGATCGCCGCGCGAAGCTGTCTCGTAAGCAGCGACGAAGCGCTCGCGAGCGGCGCCGACGAGCTCGGGGGTCTCGGGGATCGCGAGAACGGGCTCGGGCGCGGGCGCCGGGGTGACCCGCGCCGCCGTCAGCGTCGCCGTGCCCGTGCCCGTGCCGGTGGCTGCAGCGATTGCAGTGGTGCTCGCTCGTTCCGGCGGCGCGCTGCGCTTCGCGAGACCTTCCCGCATCACGTCGACCGAGCCCGTGCCGAACGCGGTGACCTTCGCGTTGTACTCCGGGAACATGATGCTCTGCGCGCTCGTGTCGTGCCCCGCGCCGAGCGTGTGTCCGAGCTCGTGGAGGAACACCACCGCCGCGCGGTGCCGGCGCAGGCGCTTCTCGAGATCGCGGCGCTGCTCCTCGGGCAGCTGGTCGAATGCCTTCTCGATCGCGTCGTGACGCTCTGCGCTGCCCGGTGCTCGCACGAGCAGGTGCTTCCCGACCACCGCGCCGCGGCCGACCTCGTGGAAGGATCGCGTCGCGCGCGGCAGCGCTCCGACGAACGCGACGACCCAGTCGACGCCGTCGCCGTCGTCGGCGGCGCGCAGCGCGTCGAACGTCTTCACGATGTCGTCCTCGTCGGGTACCGCCCACGGCCGCGTATCGACGAGGTCGAGATGCAGACCGAGCTCCGGCTCGGTGATGCGGTTCACGTCCTCGAAGAGATCGCGGAGATGGCGCGGCGCGTCCACCGCCTGCGCCGCGAAGCTGCGCGTGACGAGGACGCGCACGCGGAGCTTCTGCACGCGGATCGACGCCGCGTCGCTAGCAGCGGGCGGCGCGGGCTCTCCTCCGGACCCGCGCGTCGCGAGACGGAGCTCCGCAGGCGCGGCTGCGGCGGCATTGTGCTGCTGCGCGGTCTTCTGCTGCCCCCACTGCGAGTCGTAGCAACCCGTCGACGTCGTCGTCGTCACCGCCGCGATGGCCGCCGAGAGAAGCACGCATGTTCGGCGCTGCACGCGTTCGCTCTTAGCCGAACCCTCGAGGCGCGGGAACGGAACCTGCAGCCCTCCCCTCACGATGTACCGTTTTTCCCTGGCGATCGGCGTTGTGGCGCTCGGCCTCGCATCGCTGAGCGCCGTTCCGCCAGCCTACGCGCAGGACGAGGACCGCCCTCATCCGCCACGGGAGTCCCAGGACGACACACGGAAACCGATCGCAGTTACCGTCAATCCGCTCGGGCTTGCGATCGAGCGCTACGGCGCGAACGTCGAGGCGTCGCCGCTGCCTCATCACGTCTTCACCGGCAGCCTCTACGCGCAGTCCATCCCGCTCGGCCTCGTCAAGTCGCTCGCTGGTCGCCGCGAGATCAACGATGCGGGCGGCGCTTCTCTCGGCGGCGAGCTGGGCTATCGCCTCTACTCGGGATCCGTCGGCGCCGACGGTCTCTTCGTCGGCGGCTCGTTCGTCTCCATGCCGCTCGCGTACCCGAGGCTGGACGCCGATCTCCGATCCGCGGATCTCGTGCGCTTCAGCGCGCTCGGCGCGGCCTTCGACATCGGCGTGCAGAAGGTGACGAGCTCCGGCTTCACCATCGGAGGCGGAGTCGGGGTCATGTACCTCTCGTACAGCCTGCCCGAGGACAATCGACGGCTACCGATCGGCATCGAGCCGCACGTCCTGCCCCGGCTTCTGCTCGCCGCTGGCTGGTCGTTCTAGTCGATCAGTTGGGAAGGAAAGCGCACGTAATCAGGGCATAAATTCGGAGCGAGGTACGCACGGGACCACTCTGGCGCTGATGTAGGTGCATGCAAGGCAAGGTCGGCCGTTTTCTTGACAGGCTCCGGGGAGCTTCCGGCGGGGGCGGCGTATCTAGCCCGTGATCCCTCAGGAGGCACGACGATGAACGGTTCGAACGGCTACGCGCCCGCCAGCCACGGCGCTCCTCCCCAGGGCTACCCGCAGGGCTACTCGCCCTACGGCGCAACACCGCCTTCGTACGGTCCGCCGCCGCACGCGGGCTACGGCCACGCGCCGTACCCCCAGGGCTATGGGCAGGGCTACGCGCAGGGCTACGCGCAGCCGTATCCGCAGCACGGCACGATGAACCCGCTGGTCACGCCGAAGAACGGCGGACTCGCCATCGCGCTCGAGCTCCTGGGCGGGTCCTTCTTCCAGACCTTCGGCATCGGCCACCTCTACGCCGGCAACGTCGGCATGGGTCTCGGTCTGATGTTCGGCTACTGGGCGCTCACGGCGATCAACTTCGTCCTCTGCTTTGCGTTCATCGGCTTCATCACGTGGCCGGTCACGTGGGTCGTGTTCATGATCGTCTCGGCGATCACCGCCAACAACGCGGCGAAGAAGTTCAACGTCGAGAAGTGCGGCGAGCGCGCCTTCTGATCCTGATCCAGATCCTGCGCACGCCGGCCTCGCGCTTCAGTTCGGCGCCTTCGCCTCGGGGAGCTTCACGTTCAGCACGGTCTCGGCAGCTCCGTCCTTTATGACGGCGAAGCCGAGATCGAGCGCGCGCCGGACCGGCACGCACACCGCGTGCGTGTCGACGTCGCAGACGACGAGATCTAGCTCGCCCTCGAGCCGCGCGCGCGTCGCCCCGGCGGCGGGCAACACGCGCACGTCGAAGGTCTTCTTCACGGTCGCGCCCGTCGTCTTCGTGTCCTTCGGCGTCTCGCTGAGGCCTTCGGCCTTCTTCCACCGCACCTTGAAGGGCGCCTCCTCGTTGACGCCGGTCCCCTTCGGCGCGTCCCACGTGAGGCGCACCGTCGTGCCTGCCGTGCGCACCGCGATGTCGGTCGCCTCGATCTTGATCGACGGTGCTGGCGCCGCGTCGCCGGGGTTCACGATCGCGATCCCGCTCGTCGGTGCGGTCAAACCGCGTATGGCGACGGGCTCCACCTTCGCGTCACCGCCCGCGTTCACCATGACGCGCGCGAGTCGATGATGCTTCGTGTCGACGACCACGAGCTCGGTACCCTTGCCGGCAGCGCGTGCGACGAGCCCCGTCGGCTCGAACAGCTCCTTGTGATCCCGAGCGCCGGCGAGCGTCCGCACGCTGGACGTAGCGAGATCGAGCCGCTTGATCTTGGAGTTGTAGGTATCGGCGATGAAGAGCGCAGGACCGAGCACCGCGACGCCGAGCGGATGCTCGAGGCGCGCGACGTCCGGCGCACCGTCGACGTCACCGAAGACGAAGAGGTCCTTGCCGACCAGCGTCTTCACCTCGCGTGTCGCGAGCGTGACCGCGCGAATGCTCGACGTCTCGGAGTCGGCGACCCACAGCGTCGTGCCGTCGGTGGTGATGCCGCTCGGCTGCGCGAAGCTCGCCTCGACTCCGGTGTTGTCGTAGCGCCGCTCGACGCCGTCTCCCGCCCACGCCTCGATGGTGCCGGCTCGGGGATCGAACGCTGCGATCACGTGTGAGCCGGCGAGCGCGACGTAGACGATGTCCTTCACCACCACGAGGTCCCACGGTGATCGCAGCGCGGTCTCCCGCGCCTTGCCGCGCTCGTGGAGCTGCTGGTGCGCGATCTCGCCGGTACCGGCGACGGTCTTGACGGTGCGCGCCTTGCGATCGACCACGCGGATTGCGTGATTCTCGGTGTCGGCGACGTACAGGAGATCACCGCTGCTCGCGATGCCCTGCGGCTTCTTGAACGAAGCCTCGGCATAGCTACCGTCGGTCATTCCGGCGAGCCCGGTGCCGATGACCTCCTTCACGGCGAACGTCGCGTCGAAGATCACGATGCGATGGTGACCGGTGTCGGAGACGGCGAACGCTCCGCCCTCGAGCGCGACGATCTTTCCTGGGAACGCGAGCGGCCCCGTATCCGCCGCCTGAGGTTTCACGGCGGCGAGCTTCTCGGTCTTCAAGATGCCCTCGCGACGTCCCTCCTCGAGCGCGGCGGCGACATGCGCTTCCAGGTCGTCCTTGTCGGGCTCGCCGGAGCGGCGCCAGACGATCCGGCCCTTCGCATCGAGGACGAGCACGGTCGGCCAGGCCTGCGCCTTCCACGCCGTCCAGATCTTCATCGAGCCGTCGACGGCAACGGGATGCGTGATCGAATTCTCCTGGATCGCCGAGCGAAGGCGCTCGTTCTCGCTCTCGGCATCGAACTTGGGCGAGTGCACGCCCACCACGAGAACGGCGTCCGCCTCGTGCCGCTTCTCGAGCGCCGAGAGGATCGGGAGGGTGTGCAGGCAGTTGATGCAGCAGCTCGTCCAGAAGTCGACGACCACCACGCGCCCGGCGAGGTCGGCAGGCACGAGCGGTCGCTCGGCGTTCAGCCACGCCGTGGCGCCCGTGAAATCGCCGCCCGGTGCGCGGTTGGCGATGGGCGGCAACACCGTCGACGTAGACGTCGTGGCATCGGCGGTCGCGCCCGGAGCGGCCGCCTTGCGGTCGCAGCCCACCGCGAGGAGCACCATCAGAGCAAGCAGCAGGATCCGCATCCTGCGCATCCTATCCTCGACCATCGGCCGTCGCCTCGCGCACGCTCGGGATCAGATCGGCCACTCCAGCGCGAGGATCGTCAGCTCCTCGGTCCCGCGGGGCAGATCCAGCTCCACGATGTCGCCCTTCATCGCGCCGAGGAGGACCTGCGCCAGGGGCGACGCGGCGCTGATGCCCATCGGGACGAGACCCACTTCGTCGGGCGTGACGATGACCACCGTGCGGACCACGTCGCTCTTGTCGGACTGCACGGTGACGCGCGCGCCGAGCGCCACGTGATCGGCGCCCGCGGGATCCACGACCTCCGCGCTGTCGAGGAGATCGCGGAGACGTCCGACCGCGAGCGTGCCGTCGACGGAGGCGCTCGCGGCGTCCTTCTGCTCGAGCTCGGCGAGGCGAGCGCGCACGATCCGCGCTCCATAGGCGGTGAGGCGGCTCTCCGACAGCCGAGCCGACGGCGCCGGAAGCTCGAAGCTCGCGTCCGCATCCTCACGCGTGAAGGCTTTGCTCACCCGACCAAGGTGGGCACGATTTCCGGCCGCTCAAACTATTTTTGCGACATCGGCTGAGCCTCCGTGTCTTGGCGTCGAACCGGGCCAGCGCCCCTCTTTTCGGAGCCAAGACATGCATCGTTTCCTCACCATCGGCCTCAGCGCAGTTCTCTTCTCGTTCGCCACGGCAGCGCTGGCGCAGCCCACGGGGTCCTCCAAGGCCAAGGCCAAGGCGCCGGCGGCTGCCAAGGCGCCGGCCGAGAAGCGCGCCGGCGCCGCGACGCGCGCGCCCGAAAAGAGCGTCGGGCCGACGAACGACGCCACCGAAGCCGAGCCCGACCGGGCGTCGCCGGAAGAGAAGCCGGTGCGCCGCATCACCGTCGCTGCGATCGCCGGTGTGGGCATCAACGAGACGAAGATCAAGGACGAGGCCGGAAACGAGCTGAAGGAGGGCGTTGGCACGCAGGGCGTCGGGATCGGCATCCGCGGCGGCTACACGCTGCCGATCAAGATCTACGTCGGCGCGGCCTTCGTCTATCACCTCGGCGGAAGCAAGGATAAGGACCAGGTGAAGTACTCCGGGAGCACGCTCTACCTGGGACCCGAGGTCGGCTACGACCTCGACGTGGGCCCGGTGATCGTGCGGCCCTACGTCGGGCTCGGCTACGGGACCGCCAAGGCGAAGGCCGAGGTCGGCGGTAACTCCATCGATCGCTCCGAGGGCGGCCTGGCGTTCTGGCCCGGCGTCATGGCGCGCTACCCCATCGATGCATTCTTCGTGGGCGCAGACGCTCGCTACGCGCTCGTCACGGGCACCGACAAGATCACGAACGCCGGTGGCGTCGGGGTCTTCGCGACCGTGGGGATGAGCTTCTGAGCGACGAAGGCGTCGCCAGGCGGAGCAGCGCGCACCGCGCTTCGGCCTCAGGGCTTCGCGAGCCTCTTGACCGTCCCGGAGGCCGCGACTGCGCCGCCGTTCTCGAACCGACTACGACTCGTGCAGTAGACGGTGGTCGCGTCGACGGCGATGGACGCGACGGCGGTTTCACCCTCGACGAGCACGTCGGCCGCCGCTGACCCGTCGCGACGCGCGCGGTACA
>JAYTZB010000520.1:0-1881 GCA_043742085.1 Polyangiaceae bacterium | reverse complement strand
GAGCTACGCGACGGCGGCAAGCTCGAGATGTCGTTGGGCCGCTTCCGGGCGGCACATGCGCTGGCGACGACGCCCATCACGTCGCTCGAGCTCGGGCGCGCGCATGCGCTGCTCGGCGAGCTGGTCGAGGCTCGCGAAGTGCTGCTCTCGATCGAGCGCTTGCCCGTGCAGCCCGGCGAGTCGGCGAAGGCAGCAAACGCACGCGTCGAGGCGCGTGCGATGGCGGAGCAGCTTCGCGACCGCATTCCAGGCCTGCGGATCGTCTTCAGCCCGGAGCCACCGTCGCCTCCGCACGTCACGATCGACGGCGTCGTGCTCCCGGCGGAGGCGCTCGCCAACCCGCGCAAGGTGAACCCCGGCAGTCACACCATCGTCGCGGAGGCGAACGGTACGCGCGCGACGTCGACCGTGCTGCTCATCGAGCGCGAGCTGCGGATGGTCACTCTGGCGCTCCGCGCATCGACGATCCCGGAGACCTCGCGCGAGACACCGCCGTCCACGCAGCCGTCCACGCAGCCATCGACGCCATCGACCACGACGAGGACTGGCCCTACAGGGTGGTTCTACGTGGGCCTCGGTGCTGCGGGCGTCGGCATCGTGGTCGGCAGTATCACCGGCGCCATCGCGCTCTCGAAGGCGAGCACGCTGCAGACCGAGTGCACCGGATCGGCCTGTCCGCGGACGGCCGCCGACGATCTGACGACGTCTCGCACCATGGGCGTCGTGTCGACCGTCGCGTTCGGCGTCGCGGCTTTCGGGGGTGCGCTCGCCATCGTGACCTATCTCACGCGGCCGTCGAGCACGACGTCGGTGCGCGCGTCGCCGAACGCGCTACGCTGGTCGTGGTGAGCTCGCGCCGTCACGCTTCTTCGTCGCTTGTCGCGCTCGCGCTCGCGCTCGGCGTGTTCGCGTGCAACGCCATCACCGGCACCGGCAAGTACGATCTTGTCGACTGCCCGAGCGGCGCGTGCGGAGACGGCGGCACGGGCACGGGCACGGGCACGAGCGGTTCGAGCGGCGACGCCGCGGCGAGCGGCGATGGCGGATCGGACTCCGCCGTCGCGCCCGTCCTGAATTGCCCGTCGGGCCAGGCGCCGGTCACGCTCACCGTCACCGGCACGGGCGGCTCGGTGTCGGCGCGGTCCGGCGGCACGCTCACGGTCGTCGCGGGCACCACGCAGACCGCATGTCTCGTCGCCGACACCACGGAGTTTCGCACCAGCGGCCCCGTCGCCGACTGGACGGGCCCGAGCTGCAAGGACGGCAACACCGGTCGCGATCGTTGCGAGATCGACGTGCCCGGGAAGGGCGTCGCCATCACCGCAGCGCTGCCCTAGTCGCTCGCCGCCGGCACACTTCGTGTAGTCTTTTCGTCGTGGCACGCCGCGATCATTCGGTGATCACCGAGCATCACGTCGCCCCGGCGTTCTGCGAGGTGGAGGCGCTGTGCGCGACGGTCGTGGTCGGCGAGCACTCGTTCGCCGTCGAGCTGCCGGTCTCCGGGACCATCGATCTCGGACGTGGGGCCGACGCCGACCTGCAGCTCGTGAGCGGCGGCGTCTCGCGGGCCCACGCTCGCCTGATCATGCGTGGGCAGCGCGCGAACGTCGTCGATCTCGGCTCGCGCAACGGCACGTTCGTCAACCGCGCGCGCGTCTCGGCCGAGCACGAGGCCGGTCACGGCGACGAGATCGGCATCGGCGATGCCCGGGTCATGTTGCTGCGCCCCGCGGCGATGGCGGCGGGAGTCGTCCCCGTCATGCTGCGCCGTGCATTCGTGGCGCGGCTCGACATCGACATCGCGCAGAACCAGCGCCCGTGCATCTTCGTGCTGCAGCTCCCCGAGCACTGGTACGAGATCGCCGCCGTCCGCAGCCTGGT
>JAYTZB010000519.1:0-10577 GCA_043742085.1 Polyangiaceae bacterium | reverse complement strand
AAGGTCTCGCTGCTCTTCGATCAGTCGCTCTTCGTGCGCGCGGCCGTCGACGGCGTCGTGAAGGAAGCGCTCATCGCGGCGGGCCTCACCGCGCTGATGATCCTGGTCTTCCTGGGGAGCTGGCGGAGCACGCTCATCGTCGTCATCTCCATCCCGCTGTCGATCCTCGTCTCGATCATCGTGCTCGGGTTCATGGGCGAGAGCCTCAACGTCATGACGCTGGGTGGAATGTCCCTGGCGGTGGGCATCCTCGTCGACGACGCGACCGTGGAGATCGAGAACATCCATCGCAACATGGCGCAGAAGAAGCCGATCGTGCGCGCCATCCTCGACGGCGCGCAGGAGATCGCGACGCCGGCGTTCGTGTCGACGCTGTGCATCTGCATCGTCTTCGTGCCGGTGGTCTTCATCACCGGGTCAGCCAAATCGCTCTTCGTGCCGCTCGCGCTCGCGGTCGTGATCGCCATGATGACCTCGTACGTCCTCTCGCGAACGCTCGTGCCGACGCTCGTGCACTACCTCCTGAAGGGCGAGGCGCTGGCCCACATGGAGGGCACCGACGCGCATCCGCCACGGACCGTCTTCGAGCGACTCTTCGCGGGCTTCAATCGCGGCTTCGACCGCATGCGTACGAGCTACGGCGGGATCCTCGCGCTGTCGCTCCGGCATCGCGCCGTGTTCGTGGGCGGGTTCGTGGTGTTCGTCGTGGTATCGGTCGGCGCGCTGATTCCGCTCGTAGGTCGCGATTTCTTCCCGAGCGTCGACGCGGGGCTCATCAAGCTCCACGTGCGCGGAGAGCCGGGCACTCGCATCGAGGAGAGCGAGCGTCGCTTCGCGGACATCGAGCAGACCATTCGCACGGTGATCCCGCCGGCCAGCATCGACACCATGCTCGACAACATCGGGACGCCGTACAGCGGAATCAACCTGTCGCTCAGCGAGGGCACGTCGATCTCGGCAGCGGACGGAGACATCCTCATCTCGCTGAAGGAGCATCACGCACCCACGCCCGAGTACGTGCGGAAGCTCCGCGGCGTGCTCCGCGCGAAGTATCCCGGCACGACGTTCTTCTTCCTCGCGCCGGACATCTCGACGCAGGTCCTCAACTTCGGTCTCGCTGCGCCGATCGACGTGCAGGTGGTGGGCGCGCCCGGCAACGAGGAGGCGACAGCCGAGGTGGCCGCCAAGATCGCCGCGCGCATGGGCAGCATCCCCGGCGCCGTCGACGTTCATCTCGCGCAAGTACCGCGCGTGCCCGAGATCAAGATCGACGTGAACCGCACGATGGCCGGGCAGCAAGGGCTGACCGAGCGCGACATCGCCAGCGATCTCTTGATCTCGCTGTCGTCGAGCTCGCAGGTCGCTCCGAGCTACTGGCTCGATACGAAGCGCGGCGTGCAGTACCTCGTCGCCGTCCAGACGCCGCAGTACGAGCTGCACTCGATCGACGACCTCGGCTCGACGCCGCTCTCCACCGGCGAGAACGGCGCGCCGCAGTTCCTCTCCAACGTCGCACAGGTATCGCGGACGACGGGGCCGGCTAACGTCACGCACTTCAACGCGTCGCGCACGTTCGACGTGCAGGCCAACGTCGACGGCGCCGATCTGGGGTCGGTCTCGACGGCGGTTAGCAAGATCGTGGCGGAAATGAAGCCGGAATTCCCGCGTGGAACGACGGTTCGCATCAAGGGCCAGGTCGAGAGCATGGAGTCTTCGTTCCGGGGCCTCGGCTATGGTTTGATCTTCTCGGTCCTCCTCGTCTACCTGCTCATGGTCGTCAACTTCCAGTCCTGGCTCGATCCGTTCGTCATCCTGATGGCGTTGCCGGGCGCGATCGCCGGCATCGCGTGGATGCTCTTCCTGTCGCACACCACGCTGAGCGTGCCGGCGCTGATGGGCTCGATCATGTGCGTCGGCGTGGCGACGGCGAACAGCATCCTCGTGGTCACGTTTGCGAACGACCAGCGCAAGGTAGGACGCGACGCGACGCAGGCGGCACTGGCCGCCGGAATGACGCGACTGCGTCCGGTCATCATGACCGCGCTTGCGATGATCATCGGCATGCTCCCGATGTCGCTCGGCCTCGGCGAGGGCGGCGAGCAGAATGCGCCCCTCGGACGTGCGGTCATCGGCGGTCTCGCGCTCGCGACGCTCACCACGCTGTTCTTCGTGCCGGTCATGTACAGCATCCTCCGTCGCAAGCCGCCGGTGAGCCACGACGCGGAGATGGAGGCCCTATGACCGCGCTCGGTGATCCCCCGCCCCCGCAGGCTACGAAGTCCGACGCGGCGCGTGCCGATGATCTCGGCTTCGACCTGCCGCCGCCGGCGAAGGTGAGCGCTGCGCGTCTCCTCGCGATCGTGGCGATCGTCGTGGCCGTGCTGGCGGCGGCGTTCCTGGTCGCCTGGCTGCCGAAGCGCCACGCGCAGCAAGAGCTGGTGGCGTCGACGAAGAGCACCGAGTCAGCGGCGCCACGCGTGCAAGTGGTGTCGCCGAAGGCGAAGTCGAGCGATCGCTCGCTGGCGCTGCCCGGCAGCGTCCAACCGCTGGAGGAGACGGTCGTGTATCCGCGCTCGAGCGGGTACGTGAGCAAGTGGGTGGTGGACATCGGCGACAAGGTCGCGGCGGGCGCGCTCCTCGCGGAGATCGACACGCCGGAGATCGACCAGCAGCTCGATCAGGCACGCGCGCAGCTCGTTCAGGCGCAGGCCGGTCTCGCCCAGTCCACGGCGAACCGCGACTACTCGAACACCACGCTCGACCGCTACAAGAAGCTCACGCCGCAAGGCGTCGCGTCGCAGCAGGAGCTCGATCAGAAGCAGGCGCAGTCGCTCGTCGACGAGGCGAACGTGAAGGTGGCGCAGGCCGCGATCGAGGCGCAGCAAGCCAACGTGCGCCGCCTCACGCAGATGAAGTCGTGGGGCCACATCACGGCGCCGTTCGCAGGCACGGTGAACTCACGAACCATCGAGCGCGGTGCTCTCGTTTCGCCGACGACGCCGCTCTTCAAGATCTCCGCGGTCGACCCGGTGCGCGTGTTCGTGCAGGTGCCGCAGGACGTCGCGCCGAGCGTGCGCGCCGACGTCCCCGCGCAGGTGACGGTGCGCGAGTACCCGGGCCGCACCTTCGAGGGCAAGGTGGCGCGGTCGTCCGGCTCACTCGACCCGGCGACGCGCACGATGAACACCGAGGTCCGCGTTCCGAATCCCAAGGGCGAGCTCTTCGGCGGGATGTACGCCCAGGTCGCGCTCACGCTGCCGTCGCCGCATCGCGTGTTCGAGGTCCCCGCGACGGCCGTGATGAACGACGCCAAGGGGCTCCGCATCGCCATCGTGACGCCCGACTCGAAGCTGAAGCTCGTGCCGGTGGTCGTCGAGCGCGATACCGGGCCGACCATCGAGATCGCGACCGGGATCACGGAGACCGATCGCGTGGTCAAGCTGGGCGACGCCTCGCTCGTCGACGGCCGCACCGTCGAAGTAGCGCCATAGGCTGGCTGGCTTCGAGAGCGAGAATCGGAAACGGGGAGACGCAGAGGCAAGAGACGCAGAGCCGGGATGGGCTGCCGATCTCGATGCCGGGCGCGATCGTTCTCGCTCGCGCGGGCGGGCACGTCGGACCGTCGCGCGTGTCTCGAGCAACGAGAGCTCTGCGTCTCCTGCCTCTGGGTCTCCCCGTTTCTGGGCTCGGCAGCCTCAGAAACGGGCGCCGAGCGAGGCGCTGCCGACCACGCCGGGGACGCCTACCAAAGATGCTTCTTCGCGGAGGAAGAGGATGCTGGCGGTCGCGCCGATGTCGACGAACCACATGCGACGCGCGTCGAGCGCAAGGCGCCCTGCGAGGAACACCTCCGGACCGAAGTCGAATGCCGTCTTGTTCGCGGCCTTGGCGTTCGGGTCGACGCTCTTCGCCGCGGCGGTCGGCTCGATGGTCTGCGCGACGAGGCCGGCGCGCGCGCCGCCACCTCCGCGCAGCGTGAATGCTCCGAGGGGCAACCGAGCCTCGAGGCTCGCTCGCCCGTAACCTCCGACGAGTCGCTCGGTCTTCTCGGTGAGATCGCGTCCGGTGAAGTCTGCGCCGCCGCCGATGCTGATCGCGATGTGCGGCCACGCGTAAGCCCACGCCGCGTGCGGTCCGTGCACCAGCGAGGTGCGGCCGTTCGCGCCCAGGTCGTAGCCAGCCGAGAGCTCGTGATGCGGGGCCGTTGACGGCGGAGCTGCGACGGGTTGGTCCGCCTCGGGGTCCTCTCCCTTGCGCGCGAGGACCTCGAGGCTCGACGCCGCGAACTCGCGATCCTCGAGCTTGCGCTCCTCGCCCTCTCCGATGGCGATCGAGGCCATTCCGCCGACGGCGCCGATGCGGCGCTGCACGACGTAACGACCGGGCGGCAGGCGCAGCGCGATGCGCCGGTCCGGCGAGCTCCACAGCTCCGAGAGCACGCTCCTGGCGCCCGACGAGTAGACGAGGAAGTGCGCGTCGCGGCCTTGCGGCAGCGACAGCGTGGCCATGTGCGCTGCCGTCTCGGTGAGGACCACCGGCGCCGCCTCACGCAAGCTCACGACCGCTTCGGGCTTCTGGAGGACGCCGCTGCTCTTTGCGGAACGGATCATCGTCTGAGAGTGCGCGAACGCGAAGCTTTCCTCGAGCGTGACGCGTGCGTCGCCGTTGGCATCTGCGGCACCGCGAAGGCCGTTGATCCAGGCGTGCGTGAAGATGGCACCCTGGAGCTCGTCGGACTCCTGCGCGGCCTCGCCGTCGCTCGACGCGTGCAGCCACACCTGACCGGTCGCCTGCGGAACGTTGGTCGCGGTGATCGCGAACGGCTCGTCTGCGGTGAAGCCCTTGTCGCGCGTAGCGCGGCACGCGTCCGTGACGGCGATGCGCAGGCCCGCGGGCACCTCTCCGAGCTTCGCCGCGAGGTCCGAGAGCAGGACGCGATCGTCGCCGAGATGGATGGCGTCATGATCGCCGTGACCGCTGAAGTAGAAGATGAGCGTAACCTCGTCGCTGCGGTGCTTCTGCGCCTCGGCACGGGCGCGATCGACGGCGGCGAAGAGCTGCGCGCGCGACGGCTCGGCCAGCACGAACGCGTTCTCGGCCTTCACGCCGCCCAGGCTGACCACGACGTCGCGGACGCGCGTGGCGTCGGTCGACGCGAACTTCAACGGGCGCTCGGCGGCGAGCCCCAGCTTGCTCCCGGCCGACACGAGGATGCGCACGGGCTCCGCCTGCGCGATGCCCGCCCAGCTCGCGACGGCGAACGCGGCGGCCGAGACCGCAGCACGGAGCAGGGACGACGGCCTCACAGCGACTCGAGCTCCACGCGCAGTGTCGTGACGCCTTCGAAGCTCTTCGTCTCTCTCGCGCGAGCGACTGCCTCGGGCTTGCCGATGATGATCGTTCCACGCGTCGGCGCGGCGTCGATCTTCGCGGAGCGCTCCGAGAAGTGCGTGCCCGGACCGCGCACCGCCTGCGGCATCAGCTCGAGATAGCTCCCGTCGTCGGCCAGCACGGCGCCGAGTATGGCTTGCTCGTGGTCGAGCGCAACCTCGACGCGAAGACGATCCCCGGGCTTCACGCGCACCGTCGAGGAGAAGCGGGCCTGCGCGCCACCGCGCTCGCGTACCACGGCGACCTGCATGCCGCCCTTGAACTGCGTGTCCGGCTCCGCGGTTCCGGTCGCGGTGGCGATGACCGTCCCCGGCGGGAACGTCTCCATCTGGACCTTGTACGTGGTGGGCTCGCGGGGATCGACGTCCGCCTTCGGGCCCTGCGGCGTCGCCGGCGATCGCATGAGCAGCAGGATGGCCGCGGCGGCGGCGAGCGGCGCGATCACCGACGATGCCACGAGCCACAGCCTTGGTTTCGGGTCCGGAGGGGGCGCAGGCTCGCGTGGGTCCACCAACGCTCGCGACGCGCGGGCCGGGACCACGTCGTTGGCGGGCTCCTCCTCGTCGTGCGCAGCTGACACGTCGTCGAGCTCGTGCGTCTCGGTCGTGCGGGCGAGCGCGCGGGCGACCGCGTCGTTCGTTCGCGCTGTGCTCGGCGCGTCGCTCATCACCGCGCGGAGGCGGCCGAGGAATGCGCCGCACGCGCTGCATTCCTCGACGTGTGCGGCGAGATGCGACGGAAGGGGCTCGCCCACGGCGAAGGCTTCGAGATCGAGGCTGCTCGGGTGCGTCATGGCCGCGCCTCCTTCGCCGTTGGTGTGCTGCTCGACGAGGGCGTCTGGTCGAGCCGGAGCTGTGTGCGGAGCGCCTGCGCTCGCTTGTTGATCGTGACGCGCGAGAGACCGAGCTCCACTGCGGCCTCGCCCTGGCTGAGCCCGTCGACGAACAGCATGATCGCGAGCATCTGCTGGTCGTCGTCGAGGCGTTGCAAGGATTCCACGACAGCGCAACGAGCCTCCGGGTCCATTCCAGGTGCGACGCCCACGGGATCGAGGTCGTCGATGTCGATGGCGGCTCGCAGGTGCTTGCCGCGCCGAAGCAGGTCGATGCACGTGCGGTCCGCGGTGCGCGCCAACCATCGCCACGGCGAGTCCGCCGTGCGCAAGCCCTCGCCCCGTCGTAGAAGCACCGAGAGGAGCTCCTGGACGGCATCGTCCGCCTGCGCCTGGTCGCGCAAGAGGAGGAGGCAGCGACGCGAGAGCAGCGCACCGAAGCGCTGGTACACGTCGCTCACCTCGTTGGCGGAGAGTCCGCGGCGTTGCAAGGGGTCGAGCGAGCTCCGTTCGTCGTGGCGGTCATGGGTGCCGAGGACAACGTCTTCGTGTCAGCCGCCGTCGGCGCTGCCGCCGTCGGCGCTGCCGCCGTCGAGCGTGCTGCCGTCCGGGGCGCCGCCGCCGTCGAAGTCCGGCGTCGTGGGGCACGGCCAGCCGTCGGGAACGGGCGCTCCTGGTGCCAACGCGTTGACGTAGCCGGCGCTGCCCGTGCAATACGTCGTGGCGTAGACGTCGCCTGCGCAGAGGCCGGTCGGTGCCGGCGGAGACGTGCACGTCGTCGGGTTGTCGCCATACGAGTAGCTCCGTCCGTCGGCGCTGCACTTCAGCTGCGGATCGGTCGGGCTCGGGTAGTACGTGCCGCCGCTGCCGCCGTCAGTGGTGGTGCTCACTCCGCCGGAGCCGCTGCCGGCTGAGCCGCCACCGCTGGCGGAGGGGTCACCGGGGAAGGGCGTGGGCCCAGCCGAGACCTTGTCGGCGCCGCCGGACGACGTCTGGCAGACGGTGCTGGGGAGCTGCGCATTCGCGGAGAGCTTCAGCTCGACGTCTGTGAGCGGAAGCCAGCGGCCCTCTGTCCACGCCAGATCGAAGCCCGCGGTGGGCAGGATGCCCGACTTGTCCCGCATCTTCTCGTAGTCGAGCGAGCCGCCGCCCTTCAAGTAGACGAGGAAGAGCTCCTTGTTGCCACCGAGGATCTGGTCCGGCGAGGAAGCGTAGGGGCCTTCGATATCGAGCTGGCCGTTGCCGTTCGTGTCGGCGTAGACGACGAAACCGGCGACGGCAGCGGTCATCGGCTCGGTGATCTGTCCGCCGACGATGTCGCGCGGCGCGAGGTGTGCGGCCCCGAACGCGCCGGGGCTGCCGCTCGTGCTCGTGCCCGTCGCGGGACCACCGCCGGCGCTACCCGCGGGTGCGGCTTCGGCGACCGGCGGCGACGCGGACGTGCTCACCGACGCGGCGTCGACCGCCGAGAAGAGGTCATCGGCGGGGATGCCGAGGTTCATCGTGAATCGGCCGCCGACGACCGGGACATCGCTCCCGACCACGACGACGCTGTGGCTGCTGGCGTTCGCCGCCGTGTTTCCGCGATAGACGAGCGCGACGCGCGCGTTCGCGGGGACGGTGATGCCGGTCAAGGCGCCCGAGACCGTGGCGACGCGACCCTCTCCGCCCTTCGTCGGATCGGTGATGCCGCCGCACGCGCTCGAGACCATGGCGGTGACGCCCATGAGAGAGGAGAGGAGGAGGGCAAGCTGAAGGCGGTTCTTGGCGATCATGGGCGGGTAAGCTCCTGCGGGGACGTCGAGGGTTCTGTTTCCTGGACGCAGGATGGGGGTCCGGCTGTAAAGCACGCGGCGCGCTTTTATCAACCCGACCTGGTCGATCCCGGAAAAAGCCGGCAAATACGCGATGTTTGACGCGCCGCGACGTGCGCTTTTTTGTCAGGT
Source organism: Polyangiaceae bacterium (assembly GCA_043742085.1). Lineage (GTDB taxonomy): Bacteria > Myxococcota_A > Polyangia > Polyangiales > Polyangiaceae > Labilithrix. Next base: position 2,408 of record JAYTZB010000519.1, on the reverse strand, counting down.
CGGGTTGCCACCGTGGCGCTGCGAAAGTAGGTACGAGCGCTCTCTCCGGAGCTCGGACCCATGCCTTCCATCGCGATCACCGGAACCGGTCTCTTCACGCCCCCGCACGCCATCTCGAACGACGAGCTGGTCGCGGCGTTCAACGCCTACGTCGCCGCCGAGAATGCGAAGAACGCGGATCGCATCGCGAGCGGCGAGGTGAAGGCGCTCGAAGGCTCGAGCGCGGAGTTCATCGTCAACGCCTCGGGCATCCGCCGTCGCTACGCCATGGACCGCACGGGCATCCTCGACCCGGCCGTGATGGCGCCGCGCATCGCCGAGCGCACCAACGACGAGCACTCGATCCAGTGCGAGATGGCGCTCGCCGCAGCGAAGGAAGCCCTGGCGCAGGCGAACATCGCGCCGGCCGACATCGGCGCGGTGATCGTGGCGTGCTCCAATCTCCAGCGCGCGTATCCCGCAGTGTCGGTCGAGGTCCAGGAGGCGCTCGGGACCAGCGGCTTCGCGTTCGACATGAACGTCGCATGCTCGTCGGCCACGTTCGGCATCAACGTCGCGCGCGACATGGTCGCCGCCGGCAGCGTCAAGCGCGTCCTGGTCGTCAGCCCGGAGATCTGCACGGGCCATCTCAACTTCCGCGATCGCGAGAGCCACTTCATCTTCGGAGACGCGTGCACCGCGGTGGTCGTCGAGAGCCTGGACACGAGCAAGGCGGCCGAGCCCTACGAGATCCTCGGCACACGCCTCGCGACGAAGTACTCGAACAACATCCGCAACAACTTCGGTTTCTTGAACCGCGCCGCACCGCAGCATCGCGACGAAGCGGACAAGCTCTTCGTGCAGCAGGGCCGCAAGGTCTTCAAGGACGTGTCGCCGATGGTGGCGGAGCTCGTCGCCAGCCATCTCGACAGCCTCGGCATCGCCCCCGGCAACGTACGTCGCATGTGGCTCCACCAGGCCAACGGCACGATGAACCAGTGGATCGCGCGCAAGGTCCTCGGCCGCGACGCGACCGCTGAAGAGGCGCCCTCGGTCCTCGAGGACTACGCGAACACCAGCTCGTGCGGCTCGATCATCACGTTTCACAAGAACCGCGCGGGCCTCCAGACTGGCGACGTGGGCGTGGTGTGCTCGTTCGGCGCCGGCTATTCGGTGGGCAGCGTCATCGTTCGGAAGGCCGCAGCGCGCGCCTCCTGAGCGCCGTTCCCGTTCAGTGGCAGGCGCCGGGTAGCGCTTCGAAGCCCGGCACGAGCTCGGTATAAGACTCGATCCGACGACCCGTGAAGGCGCCGCTGATCTGGTAGAAGATGCGGTGATCGGCGGGCTGGACGTTCGCGCCGCCGTACGCGTCGGAGTCGCTCGGCATGTTCCCGAAGGCGAACGACGGGACGAGCCCCTTCTGCGCGAGCATCGCGAGCTCCCCGCTCTTGAAGGTCGCTGCGCTAGCACCGAAGCCGGCGCCGATGGGTGACGTCGACGTATGGACGATGCCGGGCGGGAAGCCGTGCTTGTCGAGGAAGTCGCGCGTGCGCTGCACCAGCCACTCGGGTCGCGCGGTGAGGTACATCGGACGATAACCCTTGGCGGCGAGCGCGCGCAGAGCCTCCGGTGCGCCCGGATGCATATCGGGTAGCTCACCTTCCAGGAGCTTGAGGAGCTCGACGTTCTCCGAGGACGTCAGCGTTCCGTCGACGTCGCTGATGAAGATGGGCGTCTTCGGCGGAACGACGTCGAGGAAGAGATCCGTCGAGGTGCCGTCAGCGGCGACCACGAGGCGAATGCGGTGCTTGCCGGGTCCCAGGTGACGGGCGGCAGGAATCTCGAAGTAGACGCGGCCGCCACCGTCGTCGACGCCTTCGACCGTCGCATGCGCGCCGTTCTCCCCGGTGGTGATGGTGCCGAGCACGCCACGACCGAAGCGGACAACGAGAGGAGGAGGCTCGCGCCGAGGGTTCGCACGGCGTCCTCCCCAGCAAGGAAGAGACCACGTGTACGACCGTGTGAGTCAGCCGTTTTCACGGCATTTCCCGCGCACTCCGCGTGGATCGCGAGGGAACCGGTTGGATCAACCGGGTCGGCGCGTCGGCTCTACTCTCGCGCAGCGCTCAGCGCGACGTGCGCGCAGACGGCAGGCTGTTCACGTCGAACACTGGCGGAGCAGCGACGGCCGGTGCGTGCTGCGCCTTCGACAGCGCGGACGTCGTGGTGAGCGGCGTCTTTCCAGCCGTCGCCATGGCCGGCGAGGCGGGAGAGGCCGGCGAGTGAGGCGCGACCGACGTGGACGAAGCCGACCAAGGCGATGCGAGCTCGCTCTCGGTGCTCGCGAAGCCCGCGAACGCTGCGAGGACGACCAGCGGAAGCAACGCTGCCGCCATGAGCCACGAGAAGCGCTTGCGACGCGACGCCGC
>JAYTZB010000518.1:0-3525 GCA_043742085.1 Polyangiaceae bacterium | reverse complement strand
CTATGCCGCCAAGGGCATCGACGCGCTGGGCTCCGCCGACAGCATCGAGGCAGCAAAGCGCATCAAGGCGGTGTTGAGCGTCCCCGAGGTCCGCGCCATCGTGAACCCCGAGATCTTCACCATGCTCGCCGACGTCACGCATCTGTCGTTCAACGTCGGCGAGATCAAGACGTCGATCTCGCAGCTCGGAGCGTTCTCCGTCGACGACAACCGCCTCTTCTTCCGTGCCGGTGTCCTCAACTGGCCGGAGCTCGCCTCGCTCTTCGGGCGCGTCGGAGATTTCTACGCAGGCTACGGTCCGTCCGACAAGGCGGGCATGTCGTCGTGGCTCGATGCGTGTGCCGAGAGCACGCGTGACAAGCCGTGGTCGGAGGCCGCGAACGTCGCCATCGCCGGCGGTGGGACGTGCGGCTCGACGTTCGAGGCGCTCGTGAAGACGTATCGCGCGAAGGCCCGCGCCGCCGAGGGCACGTACGCATCGCGTATCGACGAGCTCGCCGGCGATCCGAAGTCACCGTTGCACAAGCTGGTGTCGACCGCGGTGCTCGAGCGCGATGCGGTCACGAAGTACAAGGCGGCGCGCGCCCGCTACGTGAAGGGCGAGATCGTCACCGGTAGCATTCCCTTCGACCCCGCCTTCACCGACGTGAATTTCGGCTACTGGGGTAGCGACGCAGACCTCGCGAAGGTGAAGGCGAACGGCGAGCGCTTCGACGACCTCAAGACGAAGAAGCTCACGTCGCTCGGCAATGCGCCGTGGCGTCAGATCCTCGCGGCGTCGCCGGCCGAGCCGGGGCTCTCGCGCTTCGTCGAGCTCGCCGACGGTCGCTTCTCGGCGGGCGGCTGGTCGGACCTCGCGCCGGCGCTCGTGCTGAAGAACCTCGGCTGCGAGCACGTCGTTTACGTGACGCGCGAGGGCGACGAATCGGGCTTCGCCACCAAGATCGCGAAGAACGCCGGCATGTCCGAGAGCGACTGGAAGAACCTCTACGACCTGTCGAACCCGACGAGCGGCTACGCGCGATCGGTGGCGGCGGCCGACGGCGTTTGGTGCACGAACTGGAACGGCTTCACCGATGCGCAGATGACCGCGGAGGTGCTGGATGCGTTCAGCGCGCCGTTCGAGACGCGGGCCTCGTTCGCGAACGCGCGCGTGCTGCATCCGTATGCGGGCACGACGAACAAGTCCGGCAAGGCCGGCTGCACGCCGGGCGTGAGCGCGGGCGCGGTCTTCCCGCGCTGAAGAGCGCTGCACGAAGCGTCCGCTCGGGTCGAGCTAACGCGTGACGATCTTCGCCTTCTGGAATGCCGGAGTGGCCGTCGGGCTGATCACGAACGTGGGGTCGGCGGTGATGTCGCCGCTGGCGGTGTTGATCCGGACACGACCCGCGGCACCACCGCCACCGCCGCCGTACTTCGTGGCCCCGCCGACCGTGCACGTCGCCGGGGCGGGTCCCTTCCCGCCGAACGGGTCGCTTCCTCCGCCGCCCGTTCCGCCCGCGCCGAAGCAGTCGGCTCCAGGTCCGCCTGCGGAAGGTAGCGCGCTGATCGACCCATTCTGTCCCGTCGTACCGTCGATGCCGCCGACGCCACCGCCGCCGCCGCCGTTGGAAGCGACGCCCGAACGCGGCTTGCCGATCACCTCGGGCGCTTCGAGCACGATCGCTCCGCCCGACCCGCCACCGCCCGCGGACGCGGTGCTGAAGCCGCCCTGACCGCCGCAGCCACCGGCGTTGATGCCTTGCCTCACCGCGCCGTTCGCGCCTGCATCCGGTCCGAGACCGTTGCCGATGGTGATGCGTTTGCCCGCGACGAGCTGCACGGCGCCACCGCCACCACCACCGCCCGCGTTGCCTGCGCCACCGCCGGAACCACCGAGCGGCGGATCGAAGGCCACGTCGTCGTAGGCGATGCCGCCGTTGCCGCCGAAGACGAGAGCCTGGTTGGGCACGACGCCGTCGCCGCCCTGACCGCCGCCCGCGGCATGACCACCGCCACCTCCGCCCGCGATGACGTTGCCGCTCTGCGCCTTGCCGCCGGCGAGACCACCGCCGGTGCCCTTGCCGTTCTCCTGGGTCTGCGCGTTCGCCGGGGTGTTGGAGCCGGCGGCGCTCGCGGCCGCCGGGTAGTCGTTGGAGAAGCGCCGGTCACAGCCGATATCGAGGATGCCCTCGATCTTGATCTCCTCGGCGGCGACGACCGCCAGGGCCACGGAGCCGAAAGCGCCGTTCGAATCGAAGATCGCTCCCGCGGCCGACGGCTCGAGCGTGAAGTTCTTGAACTGGAAGATGCCGACCTTGCCCGCGACCTTCCGGAACCCGATGCCGTTGCTGCTGACCTCCTCGACGAGCGGGTCGGCGTTGGGCGGTCGGATCTCCATGCTCTCGTCAGGGGAGGTGATCCGTCCGGTGTCCGTGAAGAACTTCAGGTTGTGACCGGCGTAGTCCTTCACGCCCGCCACCGCGAGATCGGTGGGCTCGACCGCTCCGCTCGGATCGAACGCGCGGCAATGCGCGGCGGTCGTCGCGGTCGGTTCGGCGCAGCCGTAGTCGCACGTGGTCTTCGTCGCGCCGCAGCCGAGCGCTGCACCATTGTCCACGCAAGCAGCGGCGGCGCATCCACTGTCGACTCCCGGCGTGCTGCCGTCGGGGTTGTTCGTGCTCGAACCGTCGGCGCCGGGGCCGCCGGCCTCCGTTCCGGGATCGGTGATGCCACCGGGTGTCGCGGCGGTATCGTCACCAACGCACGCCGCCAGCCAGACGGTGGCGGTCAGCGTGACGCCGAAGGCGCAGAACAGCCAGCCGCGAGCAGGGACCAGGCGACGAAGGGAAGAGCGCATCGGCCGATAGTCGCGGACCAACCACGCAATGACAAACGTTCTCTAGGGCGTCCCGAGGCGATTCCTGCGCGGAGGAATCAGAGCGCGTATTTCTTCTTTAGATACGCGTGCACGTTGGCGACGTCGGCGTCGGCGATGATGTCGGTCGGTCCGTGGACGACGACGATTTCGGCGATGTCGAGGTCGACGGGAGGGTTGAACGTGCCGTAGTGGAACGCCCCGAGGATGACCGGCCGTCCGACCTCGTCAGCCTCGAACCCGCCGATCGGTGCCACGCGATCGGGCTGATCGTCGACGGTGAGCGCGAGGTTGTTGTTGTTGATCCTGCGAGCGGCCACGAAGTGGAAGCGGCTGTCGTCGAAGACCGCGTCGCCCCAGTCGTTGCTGATGCCGATGCCGATGCCGGGAGCGACGCGTGCTGAGGGGAAGTGCGCGTTCACTCCCGCGTCGGTCGTGCCCGGTCCCGCCCACAGCTCGAGCCCAGCGGAGTAGACCGGCCCTCCGGCCGAGAAGGTCGTCGTCGTCTTCGCGAAGATGTAGCCGGATCCGAGGTTCGGATCAGCCGTGCCACGGCTGCGATGTAAACCTGCCCCGCCCCGAAGCGCAGGCTCGGAGCATCGTCGATGCTCAAGATGACGTTCGTGTCGAAGTGGATCGTGTCGTGACCGTTGAGCATGCCCGCATGG
>JAYTZB010000517.1:0-7850 GCA_043742085.1 Polyangiaceae bacterium | reverse complement strand
CGCATCGAAGGCCTGCGGCAGCGGCAGATGCGAAGCGGAATGCGTCAGCGTGAAGCTCACCACCTCGCCGGGCGACACCGTGAAGTCCGAGACCGTCGTCTTCTCTTCGCCTCGCAGCGCCGCGGTCGTGCGGAGCACGAGACGATCGGGCCCGGCCACGGCGACGAGCGAGCCGTCTTCGTGCCGGCTTACCCACGGCACGACCGCGCCGTAGCCGAAGCGCACCACGAGCTCCATGCGGAGACCGACCGTGCCGCGCTCGCCCACCACGAGGCGAACGATGTCGGACCGGCCGTCGTTCGGCACCATGAAGTCGACGAGGGTGACCGCACCCGACGCGGTCTCGACGCGCGTCTCGAGGACCAGCGTATCGCCGCGATAGCGTCGCGTTCTCGCCACCACCGCCGCGGTCGGAGCGATCGACCAGTGACCGTTGTCGGTCGTCCCGAGGAGCGCGGCGAAGCACGCATCCGAATCGAAGCGCGGCGTGCATAGCCAGTCGATGGAACCGTCGAGCCCCACGAGCGCGGCCGTCTCGCAGTCTCCGATGAGCGCGTACTCCTCGATGCGTGATGCCATGGTCCTCTAGTGAATCGAGCTCACGAATGCGACCATCGCTGCGGCGGTGGCCTCGGGTTGATCCCGATGCGGGGCGTGCCCGCACGTCGCGAGCATCAGGGTCTCGACGCGTCCCTCGACCCGACGCGCGATGGCGTCGACCTGCGCGCGCGTGCCGTACGGGTCGTCGTCGCCCTGGATGACGAGGACGGGCGCCTCGATGTCCCGGAGATACGCCTCGATGTTCCAGCTGCGGAAGCCCGGATCGAGCCAGGCGTCGTTCCAGCCGCGGAAGGCGCCGTCGACGTTGGCGCCGTGGTGCTTCGCGAGCTTCTCGCGCAGGTCGCCGGTTTCGTAGGCCTCGCGGGCCCTGGTGATGCTCGCGATGGACACGTCCTCCACGAATACGTGCGGCGCCTCGACGATGACGCCGCGGATGCGCCGGTGCTCGGCGCGCGCATCGAGCGCCGCATGAACGAGCGCGATGGAGCCGCCGTCGGAATGTCCGACCAGGATGGCGGAGTCGATGGAGAGCGTGTCGAGGAGACGTGGCAGGAAATCCTTCGCCTCCTCTTGCATGTAATCGAGCGGACGCGGGAGCGTGACCGCCGCGGACGCACCATACCCGACGCGACTGTAGGCCAGCGCATCGAGCTCGGTGGCCTCGGCGATGCGCGCTGGAAAGTCACGCCACTGCTGCGCCGAGCCCAGGCCTTCGTGCAGGAACATCAGCGTCGGCACACCCGCCGCGGGCGGCACCGGCTCTTCCGGGAACCGCCTCACCTCGATGCTCTTGCCGAGGACCTCGACGAAGGTGGATACGCTCATCCAAACCTCATGCACGAAGCTTGAAGCGCTGGATCTTCCCGGTGGCCGTCTTCGGCAGCTCGGTCGTGAACTCGATCCAGCGAGGATACTTGTAAGGTGCAAGCTTCGCCTTCACGAACGCCTGGAGCTCCGCGACGAGCGCTGCGCCGCCGGTCTGGCCCTCGGCGAGCACCACGAACGCGCGCGGCTTCACGAGGCCGTCGCCGTCGGCATGCCCCACGACCGCCGCTTCGACGACCGCGTCGTGTGCCGCTAGCGCGCTCTCCACCTCGAACGGTGAGACCCAGATGCCGCCTACCTTGAGCATGTCGTCGGAGCGACCGGCATAGGTGTAGTAGCCGTCGGCATCGCGCACGTAGCGGTCGCCGGTGCGGGTCCAGGGACCATGGAAGGTGCCGAGGCTCTTCTCGCGCTGGTTCCAGTACGCGACGCAGCTCGAAGGACCACGCACCCAGAGCGAGCCCTCCTCGCCGTCGGGCGTGGGCTCACCGTCGTCCCCCGTGAGCTTCACATCGTAGCCGGTCACGGGTTTTCCAGAGGTTCCGTAGCGCACGTCGCCTTGACGGTTCGACAGGAAGATGTGGAGCATCTCGGTCGAGCCGATGCCGTCGAGGATGTGGGTGCCGAAGCGCGCGCGCCACTTCTCGCCGGTGTGCTTGGGCAGCGCCTCGCCCGCGGAGATGCTGAAGCGAAGCGCCGGCGAGCCCTTCGCGTCGGCGAGCGCGCGATCGGCGAGCATCGAAGCGAAGAGCGTGGGTACACCGCAGAAGATGGTGGGTCGGTGCTTGGCGAGCGTTCGCATCACGGCGGCGGGCGTCGGTCGCTCCGCCATGAGGACCGCGGTCGCCCCCACGTGGAGCGGGAACGTCAGCGCGTTGCCGAGGCCATACGCGAAGAAGAGCTTCGCGGCGGAGAACACGATGTCGCTCTCCTTGATCCCGAGCACCCCTCGTCCGTAGAGCGCCGCGGTCTGCACGAGATGCGAGTGGAGGTGGATCGCGCCCTTCGGCGCGCCGGTCGAGCCCGACGAGTAGAGCCAGAACGCGACGTCGTCCGCGGTGGTCGGCGCGATCTCGTCGGACGGCGCGCTGGCCGCGAGCACCGCATCGAGCTCGAGGTAGCGGGCGGTGCGCGACACGCGCGTCTCGAACGGGCTCGCCTCTTCGTTGGAGCTAGCGCCCGCCGCGACGGGCGACTTCACGATGATGACGCGCGGCGGCTTCGCTTGTCGCGCGATGGCGGGCTGCAGCTTCTCGACGAGGGCATCGCTCACGAAGAGAACGCGCGCGCGGCTGTCCTCCAGCATGAACGCGTAGTCCTCCGTGGTGAGCATGGTGTTGACGGGCACCGGAACGACGCCCGCGCGGATCGCGCCGAAGAACACCGCAGCGAAGTCGACGGTGTCGTGGAGGCAGAGCATGACGCGCTGCTCGGGCACGGCGCCGAGGCCGCGGATGGCGACGGCCGCCCGCGACACCTGCTCCGCGAGCTGCGCGTAGGTTGTGCTCCGGCCGTCCTCGATGAACGCGACGTTCCGGCCGCGGCCCTCCGCGACGTGGCGATCGACGAAATCGACCGAGGCGTTGTAGTGCCGGGGAACGTGCACCGCGATGCGTGCCGGTGCCTCCGAGATATCGACGCGGCTGTAGGGCGAGTCCACTGGCGTGAAGGATACGCTATGCTCGGGCCGCGATGCTGCGGAGCCCGCCCGAACCCGAGTCCGAGGAGATCAGCCTCTACATCTCCACGTACTACTCGCTGCTGCGATCGTCCGGCGAGGTGCGCGTGCGCGCCTTCGAGGAAGGCCACGCGTACAGCGGCTCGAGCCTGCACGCCGGCGCCCTGGCCGACGAGCCCGACCTCTCCGCGTTCGCATATGCGGCAGCGCGCCTCCCCGACGAGATGCCCGACGTCGACCTGATCATCCTCGGTCAGTCGCACGAGCTCTTCGAGGCCGCCGGCTACGACGTCCGCCAGTGGAAGATCGCCAAGACGCGCGGCCGGCGCCGCCCCCTCCGCGTCGACGGCAACGGCAAGCTCGCCGTGTTCATCGCGAGCGCGAGCGACATCGACGACCTCGTCCCGATCGTCACCGCCTACCAGATCGAGTGGAACAAGATCCATCAGCGGCTCCGTCGGGTCGCGCCTTCGCCCGAGGCGATGGTCGAAGCCACGCGCGATCAGGTCACGCTCGCCGTGGCCCTCGGCGTGAGCGTCGAGGACGCGCAGAAGCTGCTCGCGGCGTTCGGTCCCGCGCGCCTCGAGCGAGGTGGCCGCGCGCTCTACGATCGGCCGCTCGATCTCCGCGTTCGCATGCTCGCGGCGTCTTACTCGCAGTACCAGCGGGCGGCGCAGCGCTGGTGGAGCGGCGTGGAGCCCGCCTACGTGAAGGCGACGCAGCCGCGACGGCCGCCGGTCTACTTCGTTTCCTCGAACACGCATGCGCTCGCGAACCTCGTCGGTGGGTACGCGCGCTCGCACGCCGACGAGATCGTGGCCTGGGCACGCCTGCGCGATCCGGAGGGGCTCGGTGACGAGGTCGCTCGCATCGCCGCGCTGAACGATGCGACGCAGCTCGCGCCGCTGCTTTACTACTTGCTGCGCGGCTACATCCACTCGACGCCCGGCACGTCGAAGATGGATGAGGTCCGTGCGTTCGAGGCGAAGAACGGGCTCGTGCACCTGTCGGAGCCCGGCCACATCGACGTCGATGCGCAGATCGCCCACCTCCGCGACATGGACCCCGAGCTCCTAGACCCACGCTTGAAGGTGCCCGGCATCGAGCGGCTCAAGAAGAGCGACGCGGTGCTCGTCAACATCGACTACCCGCTCGGCATGGCGGCGTATCACTTGCTGTCGCGTCTCGGTCAGGGCGTGGGTGAGGTGCGTGGCATCTACATCATGGGCAAGGCGGCCACGCTGAACGGTCGCGTCGGTGACGTGATGTTGAGCAGCAACGTCTACGACGAGCACTCGAAGAACACGTTCCTCTTCAAGAACGCGTTCACCGCCGCCGACGTCGCGCCGTATCTCCGCCATGGCAGCGTCTTCGACAACCAGAAGGCAGTCACGGTGCGGAGCGCGTTCCTCCAGAACAAGGAGTACATGGATGCGTTCTACTCCAGCGGCTACACGGTCCTCGAGATGGAGGCCGGGCCGTTCCTCGGCGCGACCTACGAGCTCGTGAACCCGCGACGCGTTCCCACCGACGAGGTCGTTCACCTCTCCGCGCATACGCCGTTCGACGTCGGCATCGTGCACTACGCCTCGGACACGCCCTACTCGCGACGGCAGTCGCTCCTCTCGAAGAGCCTCAGCTTCTTCGGCGTCGACGCGACCTACGCGTGCGCGATCGCCATCGTGCGGCGGGTCATCGAGCTCGAGGTCGCGCGGCTGGCTTGACGGCCGCCCGCGAAGTGGGGGCGTTCGCCCCCGGTACCATGCCGCTTCCGCCCCGCGTGCATCCGTAGCGAAGGCTGGCGCGTAGTACGGTCGGCAAGGAAGTTACCTTCCCTTCCGGAATCGTTGGAGAATCAGTTCTCCGAATCGGGGTCCGACGCGGTCGATCCGTCTTGCCCTGGCCTTCCACACTGCTAAGTCACGGCCTCGATGCTTTCACTTGCACACCTTACCTCACTCGCCCGAACGGGCCTGCGCCTGGCCCTGGCGGCCGCGCTGCCGGCGGCGATGGTCGCGTGCGGCGATCAGAGCGCGAACGCGGCGCCCATCATCGACTCGGTCGATGCGCCTCTCGTCGTGAGCGAGCAGAACGGCACGTACGCCATCCCGGTGACCGTCCTCTTCCACGACAACGACGGCGAGGCGATCACGCGCCTGCACTACCGGCTGCCACCCAACGTCGACGGCATGATCGACGTGCCGGTGCCCAACCCCAACGTCGAGAGCGCTCAGCTCACGATCGTGATCAAGGCTGCCGACCTCGACGGCTCGCCCGCGGACGACGTCTCCGTCAAGGGCGAGAACACCGCGAAGGCGCAGGACGATCGCGAGCACGGTCGCGGCAAGGATCGCAATCGCGCGCGCGCCCTCGAGCTGCGCATCGTCGACGGTCGTGGCCTCGAGAGCCTGCCGCTCTCCAGCACCGTCACCCTGAACTGACCGCTGAGCCGATCAGGAGCGGACCGAGCCGAGGGCTTCCTCGACGAGCTCGAGGCGGTCCTGGCCCCAGAAGAGCTCGCGCCCGACGCCGAACGTCGGCACACCGAAGACTCCGCGCTTGGCCGCGGCCTCGGTGAGACTGCGCAGCTCGGACTTCACCGCGTCGCTGTTGGCGCTCGCGAGGGCGGCGCGCGCGATGCCGTCGTTCGCGATGCACGACGAGAGCACCGCGTCGTCGCTGATGTCGCGATCGTCGGCCCAGCACGCGCGGAAGACCGCGTCGCGGTAGCTCGCGCGGTGGGCCTCGGGCAGCGCGAGGTAGACGCGAAGCGCGCGCAGCGACTGCGCGGGGAAGCGAGTCGGAAACCGGAAGGGCACGCCGGCGTATGCGGCCCAGCGCTCGACGTCCTTCAGGATGTAGCGCTGCTTGGCCGCGGAGAAAGTCGCGAGCGGGACCTCGGCGGTGCCGAGCGACTTGAACAACCCGCCGAGCAGCAGCGGATGCCAGCTCACGCGCGCCCCGGTCCGCCGCGCCACCCCCTCGACTTGCGCCGCCCCGACGTAGGCAAAGGGCGAAGAGAAATCCCAGTACACGTCGAGCACCCTCTCGCTCTCGCGCGTGGCCGTGGCCGTGGCCGTTTCCGAGCCCGCCCTCTCCTGCCCCGCGCATCCCTCGACGAACCTGATGCGGTCCTGTCCCCAGTAGAGATGCGTCCCGTCGACGACCCATACGGGCACGCCGAAGATCCCGAGCGCGATCGCCTCGTCGGTGCGGGCGCGGAGGTCGTCCTTGATGGCTGGCGTGTCGATGGCCTCGAGGATGCGGGCCGCGTCGTGCCCGCAGCTCGCGATCACCCTGGCGACCACGGCACGGTCGCCGATGTCCGCGTTGTCGACCCAGTACGCGCGGAAGAACGCGTCGACGACGCGCGGGTCGATGCCGGTAGCGAGCGTCGCGCGCAGGGCCTCGACCGAGCGCAGCGGATGGCTCACCGGCATGGTCAGCTTCACACCGAAGCGCTTCGCCCAGCGCTGCATGTCCGCCATGTTGTGCTCCGCCTTCGCCGCCGCGAGCGTGGCGAAGAGCTTCTGGGGCGTGTCGTTGGCGCGGAACACGCCGCCGAGCAGCAACGGGCGATAGGTGAGCTCTACACCCATTCGTGCGGCGAGCGCGGGCGCCTGGGTCGAGCCGAGGTACGCGTACGGGCACGTGTAGTCGAACCAGAAGTCGAGGGATCTGGCGGGGAACGTGCGGTCTTTCTCGAAGGCGGCAAGCGCGTCGACCATGCGGTGGACATACTCCCCGTGCGGGAGGTCGGCTAGCCTCCGGGCCGTGAACATCCTCGCCTACCAGCTGACGGCGCCTCTCGTGCGTGGACCGTATGCCGACCTCCCTGCGTGGCTGCGGCAGCTCCCCAAGTGTCCCTTCACGGGTCAGGTGGAGCGCGCGCTGTGGGGCGGCTTCCATGCGGACCGCCTGGGCTACGCATTCGTCGCAGGGTACGCAGCGGCGCTGTCGCGGCTCGTCGAGCACGTGGAGCGGCTTCATCCGACCACGAGCGGACGTCCGTTCCTGGAGCGACCGCTGGGCGCGAAGCTGAGCCTCTGCGCGACCGAAGCCGGCGGCGGCCATCCGCGCACCATCGCCACGCGTCTCGACAAGCGAGGCGGCGCGCTCGTCCTGAACGGCGAGAAGACCTTCGCGACGCTCGCGCCGCTCGCCGACGAGCTCCTCGTGGTGGCGAGCCGAGGCATCGAGGCCGACGGCAAGAACCGGCTGCGCCTCGTGCGCGTGAAGCCCACCGCGAACGGCGTGACGGTCACGCCGCGCGCGGAGACGCCGTTCACGCCGGAGATCCCGCATGCGGTGGTCCGCTTCACCGATGCCGTCGTGGAGAACGAGGACGTGCTCCCGGGCGACGGCTACGAGCATTGGTTGAAGCCGTTCCGCACCATCGAGGACATGCATGTCCTCGCCGCAACGGTCGGCTATCTCCAGGGCGCGGCGCGCACGCACGGGTTCGGACGCGACGTGATGGCGGAGCTGGTGAGCATCTCGCTGGCGCTCATCGACGTGGGCGCGCGCGACGCGAACGCGCCGCTCACGCATGTCGTGCTCGCCGGCCTCTTCGCAGGAACGCGCCGCCTCGCCGGATCGCTCGACCTCGACGGCGAGTGGGAGAAGGCAGCCGCCGCCGGCAGCGCGGGCGCCGACGAGCGTGAGCGATGGAGTCGCGATCGCGCCATCCTCCAGGTCGCCGACGTCGTCCGGGCCAAGCGCACCGAGGCGGCGTGGCAGCGGCTATCGATCGCCTGACAAACGAAAGCCCGGAGATCTCGCGATC
>JAYTZB010000516.1:0-4971 GCA_043742085.1 Polyangiaceae bacterium | reverse complement strand
GCCACCGAGAAGCTCCACTTTCCGACCACGCCCATCGCCGCCGAGGGCGACACGAAGGGGAAGATCCTCGTCGGTCCTCCGTTCAAGATCGAGCCGGTGACCGTCGGCCAGGCTGCGCTCCTCAGCGTGAAGAAGCCGCCGAGGGTGGTCTACGAGCTGGTGAAGGGGCTCGGGCGCATGATCGCCGGCAAGGAGAAGCCCGAGCTCTCGGGTCCCGTCGGCATCGTCCGCGAGGTCGGCAACGCCGCGAAGGACGGACCGCACACGTACCTGATGCTGCTCGGCCTCCTCAGCGCCTATCTGGGCGGCTTCAACCTGCTGCCGTTCCCCGCACTCGACGGTGGTCGCCTCCTCTTCCTCGGCTTCGAGGCCGCCTCGCGCCGCAAGGCCGACGCGAAGATCGAGGCGAAGGTGCACGCGATAGGGCTGTTGATGTTCCTGACCTTGATCGCGTTCGTGACCTACACGGAAGTGATCCCGAAGCGCGCCGCCACCGAAGAGAGCGCGAAGACCACGCCCGCGAAGTAGCTATTTCTTCGTCATCTTCGCGGCCATGATCTCGCCGAGCTGCGCCGAGCGGTTCGTGGCCACCTCGACGGCGTCGATGAGCGTGCGGCGGAGCCCGCCCGACTCGAGCGTGTGCAGCCCCGCGATGGCAGTGCCCCCGGGGCTCGTCACCATGTCCTTGAGCCGACCGGGATGCTCGCCGGTCTCGAGCAGCAGCTTCGCCGAGCCATAGACGGTCTGCGCGGCGAGGAGCAGCGCGGTGTCGCGATGGAGGCCGACCTTCACGCCACCGTCGGCGAGCGCCTCGATCATGAGCATGACATACGCGGGGCCGCTGCCCGAGAGGCCGGTCACCGCGTCGAGCAACGACTCGTCGAGCGTCACCACGCGACCGACGGCGGCAAACAGCGAGCGCGCCACCTCGAGATCCTCGTCGGTGGCGTGCGTGCCGGGCGCGATGGCGGTGGCGCCTGCCTGCACCGTCGCCGGCGTGTTCGGCATCGACCGCACGACATGCGTGCCTTCCGGCAGGCGGGCCTCGATCGCCGACACCGGCACGCCGGCCGCGACCGAGATGACGAGCTGGGTGCTCTTCACGTCGCCGCCGATGAGCGCGAGCACCTTGTCGATGACCTGCGGCTTCACCGACAGCACGATCACGTCCGACGTGCGCACCAGCTCGTGGTTGTCCTGCGTGGTGCGCACGCCGTGCAGCTCCACGAAGTGCGCGAGGCGCTCGGTCTTCACGTCGCTGACGAGGATGCCCTCGGGCGGCACCACCTTCGCGTGCAGGAGGCCCTTGACGAGCGCCTCCGCCATGTTGCCGCCGCCGACGAAGCCGAGGGTCTTGGTCTTCATGCTCCCTCTCTTCTACCCGCTCCGCTCAGTCCGCGCCCATCGGGTACGCGGCAGGCGCGAGGACCTCGGCGATCCAGTCCTCGATGGTGTGGCGCGACTTGTTCGCGTCCTCACCGAGATCGGCGGCGACGCGGTCATGGCGCGCGCGCAGCAACGCTCGTCGCGCGATGGAAGGGTCGTCGTACATCGCTGCGGCCCAGACCACGCCGAGCACCGTGTTGCGGTCCTCGGTGCCGAGCTGCGGATAGCGCTTCGCGAGGACCACTCGCTGCCCGGCGCCGACCTGCGCGAGCGCCTCCTCACGATGGCGTCGCGGCACCATGAGATGCGCGGCCTTCGCGGCGAGCGTGACGCCGTGACCGGGCATACGATCGGACAGCACGAAACGGATGCCGTCGACCGCCGCGAGCCCCGCGAGCCGCCGGATGTCGACGCGCGACACGGCCTCGCTGCGAAGGACCTCGAGGTCCATCGCAGCGAACGAGAGCTTGTTCGCGAGCACGCGAACGACGTGCTCCTCGCGCGGATCGATCTGGTCCCACGCGGCGGCCAGCCAGGCGCCGCGCAACACCGCCTTCGCGACGGCCGGCTCGATGTCGCCGTACACGTCGAGCTGCTCCACCGGCACCGGCGCCTCGGCGAAGAGCGCCTGCGCATCGGCGTCGGGTAGACCGAGGGAAGCGATCACGCCGGCGATGGTGCGCATCTCCTCCGCGTCGAGCACGCCGTCCGCCACGAGCACGGCGCGGAGCACGCGAACGGCCAACGTCCCGAGGCGCTTCACGCGCTGGACGTCCTTGTCGCTGGGCTTCGAGGAGAAGAGGGAACGGAGACCGCGCGCGCCGACCTCGAGCGTGACCTTCTCGCGGATCACCTCGGCCATCGGCATCCCGGTCGGCGGGAAGATGGGCGCTACCGCGCGCGTCATCTCCACCACGTAGTTGTCGAGCTCCCCCGACAACGTGTTCAGCCGATGCCCGGCGAGGATCGCCGAGTAGGCCTCGCCACGACGCTTGCCGAGCCCCTCGAGCACGTCGGTGCCGCCGCCCGTCGAAAGACCGAACATCGCGTCCTCGGCAAGCGCGCTGACGAGGCGGCCGAGCGCTTGCATCTTCGGGTCGGCGGGCGAAGCGTACGCGTCGTCGTGGGTCATGCGGCTGACCGTACTAGCAGCCGTCGTTGCAGGGAAGTTGGCCCATCGACGCGGTCTCCCGCAGGGTCGGCAGCGATGCGAATCGCCCCCGTCTCGCTCTTGCCGCTGGCCGCGTCCGCTGCCGCTCTCGTCCTCGGCTGCGGGATCGTGGATATCGCACCGGCCGGCGGCGGCGGGAGCAAGGCGACCAGCGCCGCGGTGGCCGACGGCGGAAGCGACGCCGCCGTCGACGCCAGCGTGGTCGGCGCCAACTGCGGGATCGAGAGCGGCTCCGGCCAGCAGCTCTGTCAGGCGACGAGCATCTGTCCGACGCTGGTCGTCGACACGCAGGCGTTCCCGCATTGCGGCTTCCGCATCAAGGGCGGAGCGACGGAGCTCGTCTGCGCGTGCGGGCAGCTCCTCTGCTCGATGGGGACGTACACGACGTGCACGCAGGCTGCGGCGCTCCTCATGACGCAGACCGAGCAGCAGGTCTGCACGCAGCTCGCCGAGGATCGTTGCAGCGCAGGCACCGCCGCGCCCTCGGGCAGCGGCAGCAGCGGCAGCAGCGGCGCGAGCGGTACATGCGACCACACGTGCCTCGCCGAGTGCGGCGGCGGCGGCGGCTGCGCCTCGATCTGCGGCTGCTAGAGACCTAGCCTCCGACGCGGCACGACGTGCTCGAGCACTTCGACTGCGAGCAGCTGAAGAGCGTCGACGCGAGCTGCTGCGCGGACGTGCTCGACGACGAGTAGACCTGCGAGCACGCCGAAGAGCTGGTGCCGCCCCTCAGGCACTCCTGCGCGATGGCGTGGCACTCCGAGTCCGCGTAGCAGGCCGAAGCCTCGGCGCAGCAGCTCGTCTGCGCACAGGACGCGCACGAGCCGAGATCCGTGAAGCTGCCGGAGCAGCTCGTCGAGGGGTCGGTCTTCGTGGTGGTCGAGCCCGCGCCGCCCAGCGATCCGAAGACGGCGCTCACGCACGTGTCGATCTCCGAGCACCCGCGCTTCACGCAGTTCTGCGCCTGGGCGATGGCAGTGTCGCCATAGAGCTTCGCGCTGTCGAGGCACGCGGCCTTCGTCGTCGACGTCGACCCGCTGCAGCTCTTCTTCGCGGTGGAGAGCGCCTCGCAGAACTTCGACGCGGCCGCAGAAGGCGCGACGGAGGCGATGGCGTCGGCCGTGCACGCGCCGACGAAGCCGCCGCCGAGGACCGTCTTGCAGTCCTTGCCGTCGAAGCACGACACGATGAGGCTCACGACGTCGGAACGGAGCCGCGGGAAGACGGCGGCGTTGCCGTTGGTGCACTGGTTCTCGCAGGTCTGCGAGTCGGTCGACTTGTCACACGACTGGATGCGGCTGCACATCGCCGTGCAGAACGACGCGGCGTCGGTGGTGGCGGGAAGGGTCTGGGACGTGTCGGCCGACGGCACGCCGCCGTCGGCGATGACGACATGATCGGAATTCGCGCAGGCAGCGACCGACAACGACAAGGAGGAGACGAGAAGCGTGGCGGAAAGAAGGGCGATACGCATGGTGTTGATGGCTCCGCTCCCAAGAGCCATCGTCGCGGTCGCGGTCGCACAGATTCGTCGCGAGTCGACGAACCGCCTTTATTTCCGCCCCGACCTCAGACGATCTGCTTCGCGATCGCCTTCGCCTCTTCGCGCTCCTTGAGCGACTCGAGGATGATCACGGCGGTCTCCTCGATGGCGCGGCCGGTCACGTCGATGACGGGCCAGCCCGCGTGCTGGACGAAGATGTCCTGCGCGTACTGGAGCTCGGCCTTCACTTGATCCTTGAGGCCGTAGTTCGCGTCGACGCTCATGCCGAGCTGCTTCAAGCGCGCCTTGCGGATCTCGACGAGCGGCTCGAGCCCGATGGTGAGACCGACGATGCGCTCCTGGTTCGCTTCCTCGAGCTCGGGCGGCGGCGGAACACCGAGGACGATCGGGAGGTTCGCGACCTTGAGACCGCGCTGCGCGAGGAGCGTCGAGAGCGGCGTCTTCGACGTGCGGCTCACGCCCACGAGGACGAGGTCCGCCTTCTTGAAGTTGCGCGGCTCCTTGCCGTCGTCGCTCTTCACGGTGAACTCGACCGCCTCGATGCGACGGAAGTATTCGTCCGAGAGCGGCAGCATTCCGCTCGGCGTGTTGATCGGCTGGCGGTCGAGATAGACGGTGAGCTTGCCGATGAGCGAGCCGATCAGGTCGAGCGCCTCGACGCGGAGCTCGTAGCTCGCGGCGTGGATGTACTCGCGGAGCTCGGGGCTCACGACGGTGAAGACGACGAGCGCACCCTCGCGCGCTGCGCGCTCGAGGATTGGCCGTGCCGCCTCCTTCGTGCGCACGCGTGTGTGCAAGCGAAGCTGCGCGCCCGAGTGCGGGAACTGGAGCATCGCCGCTCGAACGACCTTCTCCGCGGTCTCACCCGTCGAGTCGGAAAGTACGTCGATGCGCTTGGCGTCCGCGACCA
>JAYTZB010000515.1:0-1873 GCA_043742085.1 Polyangiaceae bacterium | reverse complement strand
CGCGAGCAACGGAGATGCGGCCGACGCAGGTGGCCGGACGGCGGCGGGCGTCGAGGGGGTCGCGGCGACGACGAGGGAGTCGCGCCCGTGGCTGTGGCTCTTCGCGGCGGCGTTGCTCCTGGGCGGCCTGGGCGTGTGGCGAGCGACGAGCGGCGGGGGTAACGACGAGCCGAGGCCATCGCCGCCGGCCGAGCGAAGCGTGTTGCCTGCGACGGCGACGGCGACGGCGACGGCGTCTCCTTCGCCGCCCGCGTCTGCGCCCGCATTCACGCTCGCGTCCGCGTCCGCGTCCGCATTCGCTCCCGCGTCTGCTTCCGCGCGCCCCGCCTCCCCTCGCCCGGCCGCCCCCGCTCTCGCTCCATCGCTGCGCGGCTCCGCGACCGTCTCCGCGCCGGTCTCCGCGAAGCCCGTCGTCCCACCGCCACCGCCTGCCTCTGCGCAGAAGCCACCGCCCGATGTGGACGACCATCCTTTCTGACGGTGCGTGGCGCGCGCGCGTTGCGGCGTCGTTCGTTGCGCTGAGCGTCGTCGCCTCGGCGACGGCAGCGCGCGCCGACGAGCCGGCGGGTGCGACTCCGCCAGCGGCCACTCTGCCAGCAGTCGCTCCGCCCGCGGCCGACAGTCCCCTCGACTCCCTGCGCGAGCGATTTCGCGAGGGCATGGAGAAGTACAAGAGCGGCGCGTTTGCCGATGCGATCGTGATCTGGGAGTCGATCTATCGCGAGCTCGGCGTCGACCAAGGCTACCGCCTCGCCTTCGATCTCGCGCGTGCTTACGACGCGCTCGGCGATCTCATCAAGGCCGCGGATCACTACGCGAGCTACCTCGACAAGGTGACGCAACGACGCGCCAACGGTGAGCGCCTCGAGCCGAACGTCGAGCGTCAGGAGGAGGTCGCCCGCGATCGTCTCGAGAGGATCGCGGGTCTCAAAGCGCGGATCCGGGTGAAGGCGGGCCAACGTCAAGTGGTGATCGTGCAGATCGACAACACGCCGGCGCGCGTCGCTGGCTTCACCGTCTACGTCGAACCGGGGACGCACACGGTGACCTTCGGCAGTGGCAAGGACGCGGATGTCCGCAGGGTCACGCTCGAACGCGGCCGCATCATCGACGTCGAGCCGCGCGCCGAAGTGCTGGCCGTCACTGCGCCGGAGCCGCGCTACGAGACGCGTACCGAGCGCCCGTTCTCGCCGGTGGTCCTCTGGGTGGGCGCGGCCGTGGCGGTCGCTTCGCTGGTCGTGCCGGCGATCACGTATGCGCATGCGCTGTCGGTGAAGAGTGACTACGACGCGCCGACGACCTCGCCGACCGACAAGGCGGCCCTCGCCAACGACTACGAGTCGGCCCGCACGAATGCGTATGCATCGATCGTGGTCCCCGCGCTCTTCACGGCGGCGGCCGGCGGGCTGGTGGTCTGGTACTTCGTCGGCACGAAGGAGACGCGCATCCCCCTCCCGACTCCGGCCGTGACGACCACGGGCCTGAGCGTGAGCGTGAGCCAGCGTTTCTGAGCGCGGTCGGGCGGGTTCAGGCGGGTCGCTCGTACGGTGACAGCAAGCCGCCGCCGCGTGAGCTCCAGCCTTCGCCGAGGAGCCACGTGCGTGGGGTTCGCGGTGGAAACGGGTCGGGCTCGGGATCCATCAGCGTCGTCCAGCCGGTGAAGGACTTCGCTGTCGTGAGCGGGTCGATGAACGAGCCGAGCAGGGTGAAGCCGTGCTTGCGCACGTTCTGGAGCACGTAGACGAGAGCGCGGAGGACCTCGCTCGGCGTCGTCAGCTCGCGGGAGTGATAGCGATCGCGCCAGACCTTGCCGGTGAGCCGCGCGAGCACTTCCTTGTTGAGCCGCTTGGCGAATGCGATGACGAGCCCGCTC
>JAYTZB010000514.1:0-2232 GCA_043742085.1 Polyangiaceae bacterium | reverse complement strand
CGCAAGGGCGCCCGCAAGCAAGGTCTCATCGGCGGTCTCGTGGTCGCCGTGGTCCTGGGAGCCATCGGTTACATCCTCGGCGGCGCCATCGAGACGAGCAAGGGCCGGCAGAAGTCGGTCGTCGATGCGAAGTCACTCGCGGGTGACGTCGGGAAATCGCGCGATCAGCTCAAGACCATCGCCGACAAGGTCGAGGCGGGAACGAACGCGCTCCTCAAGGAGCACAAGTTCCCCGACACGCTCGCCAAGGAGCTCGGCGGGATCAACGTCGACTTCGACGGCAACAAGCTCGCGGGCGTCCGCTTCAGCGGCTTCTCGCAGGACACGACGTCGACGCTCATCGAGTACATCACGCAGGTGCAGACGCTGAATGATCGCAAGACGGCGATCATCGGTCTCCTCCAGCGCCTGCAGAAGCCGATCACCGAGCAGCTCACGGCCGGCCAGAAGACGACCATCGGTTACGTGGTCTTCCTCGGCAAGCAGGACCCGTCCCGCAATCCGTTCGCGATGCTCGCGCCGCTGACCAAGCCCATCGAGGCGGCGAACGCCGGCGCCATCTCGCTCCCCGCCGAGTTCACGGCCACCGATCCGACGACCCGCGGAAACATCTCGGCGCCGAAGTACGCGACCGGCAACCTCGACAAGCCGACGGCGCTCTACGTCCTCCCGAAGTCGATCGAGGCCGCGTGCCCGAGCGCGACGTCGGGCTCCATCGCCCAGCTGGGCAGCCAGCTCAACCGCGTCCTCACGGACATTCGCGGCGAGCAGGCGGCGCCCGGCGGCGACGTCGTGACCGAGAGCAAGCCCGGTCTCCTCGACCGCGCGGACAAGCTCGTCACGAGCCTCAACAAGGTCCAGTAAACCCGCTCAGCAACCCGACGCGCGCCGGCACTCAGTCGGCGCGTTCGCTGATCGTATAGCCCCACACGAGATCGCTTCGGGTCTCGCGATCGACCCCGGCCGCGACGCGCACGTAGCCGCGCGCGACCAGCGCGGTCGCGCGGAGCGCACGCGATGCGGTGGGCCCCCGGCCCATCGCGGCGAGGAAGCGGCCCGCGAGCGAGGGCGCGGCGACGACGCTCGGGAGCACGAGCAGCAGCGTGCCGGCGGGCAGAGCGTCGGGATCGGGCAGGGCGCGCGCGACCGTGGCGACGTCGATGACGTCGGCGGGACCGAGCGCGACGGCATACGCCAGCGCCGTCGCGTCGAGCGTCGCCCCCAACGGGAGCGTCAGCCGGCTTCGTGCGTGCGGGTTCTCGGCCGCCGGACCGACGAGACGGAGCTTGCTCACGCGAGGTGGGGTCGCGCCGGAGAGCTCCGCTTCGGTCACGAGCCGATGGCCTCGGCGGGGGGCGCGAGGCCCGGCTCCGCGCGGACGATCTCCACCTTCACCACGCGCGTCTCGTCGGCCTCGCGGACGATGAGGTCGTAGCCGGCGAGCGAGACGGTGGCGCCGACCTCGGGCACGCGTCCTGCGCGATGGATGATGAGGCCGCCGAGCGACTCGAACGCGCCGTTCTCCGGCAGCTTGCGACCGAGATGGATCTCGAGATCGCCGAGCGGGATGGCGGCATCGGCCACGAAGCGCCCTTCGGCGAGCTTCTGGATCTGCGAGACCTCCTCGGTGTCGTACTCGTCGCGGATCTCGCCCACGATCTCCTCGATGATGTCCTCGAGCGTGACGATGCCGCCGGTGCCACCGAACTCGTCGCTCACGATGGCGAGGTGCAGGCGCTTGCTGCGCATCTCGCGGAGCACGCTCAGCGCGGACTGGGTCTCGGCGAGGAAGAGCACCGGCTTGCGAATGAGGTCCTCGAGCTTGGTCTCGGCGAGCTTTCCTGCGCCGACCACGTCGAAGAGGTCCTTCACGTAGAGGAGGCCCACCACGTTGTCGAGCGACTCGCGATACACCGGATAGCGCGAGTGGCCGTCCTTGCGAACGTGCTCCAGCACGTCCGAGAGGAGCATCGACGCCTCGAGGCTCGAGACGCGACGCCGGGGAATCATGACCTCCTTGGCGGTGAGGTTCTTGAAGTCGAGCACGTTGCGGATCATCGTCGCCGGCTCCTTGTCGATGGCGCCGGCCTTCTCGCCTTGGTCGACGAGCCACTCCACCTCGGTGTGCGTCAGTCGCGCGTCGGCAGCCGTGAGGCTCTCCGGGACGATGCGCCCGATCCAGCGACCGAGCACGGCGAGTGGTGCCGCGACCGGCAGCACCACGATCTCGAG